>NZ_QOSA01000018.1:0-79241 GCF_008368795.1 Bacillus sp. BF2-3 | reverse complement strand
ATGATAAATGCTCAAGTGATCGAGGCAGCAAGAATTGGTAACGTGCAGGGAAAGATAATCTCAACCCAAAGTTTTGTACTCCCTATCTTAAAGTCAACAAAAAACGGAATAAAAATGGACGGGGCTGCGTTGTTTCGTGGAAAGGATAACAAATGTGTTGGAGTGTTAAGCGGAGAACAAACAATGGGAATGAACTTTATAATAGCTGAAAAAATGGGAGGTTTTTTTACCATACGTAAAAAAAATCAGCTTATTACATATGAAATTCATAAGCTACACCGAAAAATAAAGGTATTTAATGAAAATACTACAAAACCGAAGTTTACTATTCATTTATTTCTGGAAGGAACTTTGGCGGAGTTGCATTTTAATGATCATAAACAAAATATGAATGAAAAACGCTTAACGAGGGATATTTCAAAGGAAATGGAACAAAGGATTCAAAAATCAATAAAGCTTGTTCAAAAAAAATATAAGGTGGATGTATTAGCGTTAGGAGAAGTGTATAAGCGGCATAATTATAAAGAATGGAAAAAAATCAGTAAGAATTGGGATCATGGTAAAAATTATTTTAGTAATGCTGAAATTACTGTTCATGTTCATCCGACAATTGAACATTCAGGTTCATCCTTACCAAATAGAGTGAAATAAGGTGATTTGAGCCTTTACTGTATTAGACATTAGCTGCACAATATTATTAGTACGAAGACAATACTGGGAGAAGATACCCCAAAAAGTAGTAGGATCTGGTGAATCATATAAATATGAACAAACAACCGGTGTCGCTCGAACAGATCAAATTTCCATGATAGAAACAACTGAAATAGCAATAGGCACAGATTTATCAACATCCATTACAAAGACACTATCCGTTACTAAAAGTACATCAACCACGAAATCAGTGACGGATTCTAATTCATTTATGTATACAATAGCACGTGCAAAATACATGCTAATTAACGAATACTATGTAACGCGTGCAAATGGTCAAATGATAACATCAGGGGATGCAGCTTATTGGAAAGTACCAAATCCAAACCAAACAGTTACAAGAACTATTACTCAATCATAATACCAAGTTGTATTTTACAAGATGTAAAACAAAAGAAGATTCTATTTGGGATTCTTCTTTTATTTTTTCTAAATTGTATCTAAACGTACAATTTTCTTTTTTTGATAGGGTGACCCCTAATAAGGGTTCCTTTTTTTGTATCAAAAATCTACAAAGAAAAAAGATAAGATCGGGAACACAATCTTATCTTTTGCACAAGGAGTAAACAAAAGGAATAACCATCATATTTTTATAATACTCCAATTTTCATTAATTTTGAACATTCAAACCATAATTGCTAAGTATATCTATATTGAGAAATTTATTACAAAATTAGTTATAAATGATTCAAAACTCCAATGTAAACTTTTAGACAAAAGTTTACTTTCAAATTAGAAAAGATTAGGTCCTCAATAGGTTTTACCCCAGCCATAAACCTTACGTTCAAAAACAAAGGGTAATTCAACTATCAAACTTATATAAAATGTTAATTTTGTCTAAGCATCCATTAGGATATACAATTAATTATCTATTTTTCTTTACATAATCTCCAGATACAGCCCATATCAACTATAGATTCTTACCTTATGCTAAATGTAATCAAAAAACAAGTAGATAAAGATAATGACTAAAACATTAACTCTAGATACTTTTTTGATGAATATTACAAATAAACAGGAGGTAATGAAAAATGATTAAAACATTATTAGCAGGAGCACTTTTAAGTACAGGATTAGTAGCGGGAGGTGCAGTAGGTGCAGATGATGCGAAAACGGACAATTTAAAGTCAAATGAAAATAGTTCGAATAAATGGGTTACAATGAGTGCAGATGGAACAACGTCTTTCTCAAAAAACTTTGATGTACCTAAAGATGCAGTACCAGCATCTAAAGGAGATGTAAAAACTGTTGAAAGAACAGAAGGTACAGGTACAGATTCTCAAGAAGGAAAAATGGTAGAAGCAAAAGAAGGTACAGAATCACAACCTGGAAAACATGCAAAAACTGTTGAAAGAGCAGAAGGTACAGGTACGGATTCTCAAGAAGGAAAAATGGTACCAATAAATGAAGAAAATTAAATAATATATAGTTATAACGAAGAGCATCCAAAAAAGGGTGCTCTTTTTATATTATAGGGATCAACTAGTTTTACAAAACATAGAGCTGTAGGAGGAATTGAGGATTAGAACATAGGGTACTGTTTCTTCAAATTATGGTGTTTAGAGCAATAGTTTTGGTGGTAACGTTACAATACAAACATTTTGTTAGAGATTTTTTAAATTTACATAGGCTCTAGATAGACTACATATCAACTTCAGATACTTGTTTTATGATACAAGTAATCAAACAAAAGGAGGGCAATACAAAATGATTAAAACAGTATTAACAGGGCACTCTTTTAAGTACAGGAGATTATTAACAGGTGGAGAAAATGCTGAAGATGTACAGACAGATAAGCATATTCCATATAAACAAAATGAATTGCAGCAAATTCTAGAAAAGTACGATTCGAAGAAATTTGAGTTATAAAAAGAAAATAGATAAATATAGTAAAAATAGATAAATTGACAAGAGAAAAGCACTTTGTGTATATCACAGGTGCTTTTTATTTTGATATAGGACTTGAATTAAATTTTTATATTAAAAAATTTACGAAAAAAAGGGGGGAGTTCATTGTACAAAATTATTTATGGAATATTAATTTTAATTTATACTTTGTATTCATTTTTTGTAAGTGATGGAAGTGAAGTAAGGTTTATTATGGTGTTAACTATAGTACTTATCTTTTCTGTGGTTTTAGAAAAAAGGATTGATTAAAGGTCGTTTTTTTAACAATTTTTAAAGATATCTAATGTAAATTATTATTCATTAGTTTACTTTCATTTCCCCTTAAACATTGAATTTACTATATATACATTCAAATCATTGTAAATAGAGGGATTGAAAAGTAGATGAATAAAAAGCAACATATATATAAGTTTTTCGGTAAGAATGTATTCTTCTTCTTTATTTAACTATGTATAAATTTTTAATAATTTATTATGATATAGATATTGATTTAAAATACATTTTACAAAGTGTTAAATTGGTATTTTTAGGACTTTGAAATATTTGTTTATCCCCCTTTTTTCTGAATTAACATAATTTTCAAATGCCAAAAGTCCGTATCGTATGATTTGTTATATAATGAAATCAAGCCATATGTAAGATGGTTTCCTCGTTACGAGTAATGAGATAGTTTAATTTACCTTTTATACATTATCTGAAAAATAACTTGTAGGAATCCCTACAAGTTATTTTTGTTTTTCATTTTAAATAACCTAGAATTGATCTTTAATTGAAGAAACTTATTCAAAGTGGGAGAGTGGTGAAATAACTGCAGTTATATTTATGGAAATGTTAGAACTAAAGAAAAATACCTTTTATAAAATTTTGAAGGGATATGAAGAAGTACATTAGGGCTTTTCCTATAAAGCGTACCACTAACACTTTAACGAAACTCTAGCAAACCATCCGAATTTAAAATCTGTACGTATTTTAATTGGTACCGGAGAAACATCAAAACGTTTTAATTATAATTTAACTGAATTTGATAGAGAGGGTAAAGAAAAAAGAATTAAAATTTAATACTCAAAAAAATCTTCGTAAAGAAGCATTTCTACGCGTCTACTACTCTGATAAAAAAGTTGAAGAAGATGTATTAGGTTGGGAAGAAGTGAAGCAGGACGAGATTCCTGTGAAAGTGAAAGAAAAACTAGCTGTGAAATAATAAAAATAAAATGGGCTGGGCCTTAACGGTCAAATCCTTTTCTGAAATGACTATGAATCCATGCCTTTTAAATAGAGCTGTTGTTACGCCGTAACCAGTTTGTGTATTTCCACTAATTACATAAGTCATTTCATTTTTTACACTAGAACAGATAATCCTACATTTACATGCCTCTTTGGTAAGGCATCGAATAATCCTTACTTATACTATCGCGATTTCTGATAACTTACATGTAGAGATATCACTCAATATAACAAAAATGTAATGTTAATGAAATGTAATTCCACCGATACTAGTAATGAAATTATATAAAATGAAGGGGAGTTAAAGAATTTTTATAATGAAAAAGGAGAAGTATTAATGCGAAATATATTAAGTGTAGAAAAAATTGAAAAATATTATGGTAATAAAGATAACGTAACAAAGGCTATAGATAATATTAGTTTTAAGGTAGATGAGGGAGAATTTGTTGGGATAATGGGGCCTTCAGGAAGTGGCAAAACTACATTACTTAACTGTATATCAACGATTGATCATGTTACGACGGGAAAAATAATGATAAATAATAGTGACATTACGCGGTTAAAATCAAAATCACTAGATAAGTTTAGACAAAATGAATTAGGGTTTATATTTCAGGACTTTAATTTATTAGATACTCTTACCGCTTATGAAAATATTGCCCTAGCGTTAACTATAAAAGGTGAGGAAAGTTCAGAAATTGATGGGAAAATACAAGCAGTGGCAAAATATTTAGACATTGAACAAGTATTAAGCAAATACCCTTATCAAATGTCAGGCGGACAAAAACAAAGGGTTGGTTCGGCAAGAGCTATCGTAACAGATCCATCTTTAGTACTTGCAGATGAACCAACAGGATCGTTAGATTCTAAATCAGCTAGATTATTACTTGAAAGATTTGAAAGTCTAAATAAGGATTTAAAAGCTACAATACTTATGGTTACTCATGATGCATTTACAGCAAGCTATGCTCATAGAATTCTTTTTATTAATGATGGCAAAATATTTATCGAGTTGGTAAGAGGAAATGATTCCAGAAAAGAGTTCTTTACCAAAATTATCGAAGTTATAACCCTTCTTGGAGGTGACGATAATAATGTACTCTAAGCTTGCTATTGGGAATGTAAAGAAAAGTCTTAAAGATTATGCAATATATTTCTTAACACTAACACTGGCTGTTTGTATATTTTATAGCTTTAACTCCATAGAATCACAAAAGGCACTTATGGAAATTAGCGCTTCAGATAAAAAGTATGTGCCTACAGTAATGAACGCTATCTCAAATGTGTCAGTATTTGTATCCGTAATATTAGGTAGTTTAATATTGTATGCAAATAATTTCTTAATTAAAAAACGTAAAAAAGAATTAGGAATATACATGACTTTAGGTATGGGAAGAAGAAACATATCCAGAATATTAGTAACAGAGACGTTCCTAGTTGGTGTTATCTCTTTAGTGAGTGGACTTATAATAGGTATTGGAGTATCGCAGGGATTATCGACGTTTGCATTAAAGTTATTTGAATTACCCATCAACAAATATAAATTTATAATTTCAACAAGTGCTATAGGTAAAAGCGTATTATACTTTGGGATCATGTTTTTTCTTGTTATGTTATTTAATGTATATGTTGTTTCTAAATACAAAATAATTGATTTGTTAACAGCAGGTAGAAAAAGTGAAGATGTAAAATTTAGAAATCCTCTTATCTATGTAATCACATTTATAATGTGTGTAGCATCACTTGGATATGCATATGTGACTGTACTAAAAATTGGATTGGATTATCAAAATCCTATGCTTGTGGTATCAATCCTTCTTGGCATATTAGGTACATTTCTGTTTTTCTTTAGTTTATCTGGATTTATATTATATGTTGTAAAGAAGAATAAAAAAGTCTATTTTAAGGGTTTAAATATATTTATCATCAAACAAATAAATAGTAAGGTTAATACAAATTTTATATCCATGTCTGTAATCTGTTTAATGTTATTCCTTACAATGGTGACTTTATCTACAGGAATCAGCTTTAACAGAATGATGGACGCAACCATAAAAGAAACAACACCATTTGATGCCAGTATTGTGTTGGTGAATAGGGATGAAAGTTACACGATAGAAGACGTATTAAATAAATCAAATTTTAAACTAAGTAATAACGAAAAATATGTATCTTATAATGTATATTCAGCAAAGATGGAAGTGGGTGACGTTGTACCAGAAGTAACTAAAAATGCTAAGAATATCGTTGTGGATTTCATTAAAGTATCTGATTATAATAAAATTTTAAATCTCAAAGGTGAAAAGAAAATTACTTTAAATAACAATGAAGTTGTACTTTTATCAAATGATAACCGGTGGGTTAATTGGATAAATGAAAGATTAAAAAATAGCAATAAGGTGAATATTAAAGAAAAAGAATATCTGGTAAAACACGCTAAAGTTATACAAGAGAATCTTTACACTTCTGATGCGCCACTTAATTTCTTCGCAATCGTTATAAATGATGAGTTTTTATCAGGCTACAAAATTGGTACATCCGTACTTAATGTAAATTATTTAGATGAAAACAGAGAAGAATATAATAAAAAATATGATAACGTTGCAAGGGGCTTTTATGATGAAAATGGCCCGAAATTAAATATTGGATATATATCAGGCAAATCAAAGGATGAAGTTCGTGCAGATAGTAAGGGATTGAAAACCATCATACTGTTTATTGGGATATATATAGGTATTGTATTTTTAATAACGAGTATGGCTGTATTAGCTCTTCAACAATTATCAGAAGCTAGTGATAGTATAAATCGATATAAATCTTTGAAGAGAATTGGTTCAAACGGAACCATGATTGACAAAACGATTTTTATTCAAACTTTCGTATACTTTAGTCTACCAGTTACTCTTTCCCTAATTCATTCTATAGTTGGAATTTATGTAATCAATAATTTTATTAACGCAATTCAACCAACAGACATTACTTTACCCGCATTGATGACTGGCTTAGTATTTCTTGTAGTTTATGTAGGATACTTCTACACGACATATGTCGGGTATAAAAATATTGTAAAAAGTAATACTTGATTTTATAATGCTCATTAGGGCTATTACACCTTGTTTTTCAAGATGTAATAGCCTTATATTCTGTATAGGGAGGGAAAAATCATGAAAAAAATCATTCTGATTGAAGATGACGAAATCATCAGAGAAGAATTACAACATTTTTTTATAAAGTATGGATATGAAGTAAAGGCTCCCACAGATTTTAATCATATTATCGAATATATAGAAAGTGAGAATGCAGCCCTTATATTACTAGACATAAATCTTCCTGTGTTCGATGGCTATTATATATGTAGAGAAATACGTAAAACTTCAAATGTTCCAATCATCATGGTTACAAGCAGAGATAGTGATGTAGATGAACTCATAAGTATGAATTTAGGAGCAGATGATTTTATAACAAAGCCTTATAATACAGAAATACTACTGGCAAGAGTAACAAACATTTTAAGAAGAACATCTGGAGATTTCAAGATGAATCATATCTTAATGTATAGGGATTTTACTTTAAATCTTTCAAATGCAACAGTTACTTATCAAGACAAATCTGTAGAATTAACTAAAAATGAAGTTAAAATACTCTCATGCTTAATAAATAATCGTGGGAATATTGTAAAAAGAGATTCACTCATAGAAACTTTATGGAAATCTGATTATTTTGTGGATGATAGCACCTTAACTGTTAATATAAATAGATTAAGAAAAAAGCTTGAAGAGATAGGTATAGAAAATCCAATTGCAACAAGAAGAAGCTTAGGGTATATAATGCCATGAATTTAGGTGAATTTATTAAAGATAAAATAGTAGTAATACTATCTAATGTACTGGTATATATCATACTAGCAGGTATATTGCTGACTGCGCATGTTCCGTTCATTATCATATTCTTTTTCTTTTGTATTTGGTTTTTTCCATTGATTTCATATATGGCTATAGAATTTATAAGATGTAAAAATTATTATAATGAGATTAATGACATATTAGAAAACTTGGAGAAAAAATACTTACTTCCAGAGGTAGTAAAGGAAGCGAACTTTATACATGGGGAAAAGCTTAACGCTATACTGAAAGAAGTAAGTAGAGATATGCATGAAAATGTAAAGTATTATAGAGATATGCAATTGGATTACAGAGAATATATAGAGACATGGGTGCATGAAATTAAGACACCAATAGCTTCTACAAAGCTTATAATTGAAAATAATCAAAATGAAGTAACGAATAAAATTGACTCTCAGATGGATCGGATTGAGGGGTTTGTAGAACAGGTTCTGTATTATTCTCGAAGCTCTAACGTGAATAAAGACTATATGATAAAGCCAATCAATCTTGATAATGTAGTAAGGAATGTAATTAAAAGAAACTATAGGGATTTTATTCATAAGAGAATAAAATTAGATATACAGGATATTGATGAGATTGTATATAGTGATGGAAAATGGGTTGAATTTATTATTAATCAAATAATAGGAAATTCTATAAAGTACTCAAATAACAAAGAACAAATGATACGTATATGCTCAATTAAGAAAACTAACTCAGTAATACTAATTATAGAGGATAATGGCGTAGGGATAGTAACTAAAGATATAAATAGAGTTTTTGAGAAAGGATTTACTGGAGAGAATGGAAGAAGATTTAGCAAAAGTACAGGAATGGGCTTGTATCTATGCGAAAAACTGTGCTCAAAATTAGGTATGAAAATTACCATTGATTCTGAAGTTAAAAAGGGAACTAGGGTTACATTAATATTTCCGTTGTCAGGTATGGTAACTTTTGAACCTTATTTATAAAATAGATGCTGCGTCTTCCTACGAATTTCATATGAAACTTATAAACAAATGCAAAACGGTATGAAAAGAGTAGAAATTCTCTTCATACCGTTTGTCTTAACATATTGGTATATTTAATTGTATATCGGATGGATGTTAATCTGAAGTAGTCATCACTATTTTTGATGGCCACTAATACTTAACGTAAGATTTGATTCGATTGCTACACAGACCTCGTAAGCAAGAAATTGTACACTATATAAAACAGTAAAATAACTATCCGATCCCTTATCGTACAAGGAATCGGATAGTTTTTGTCCAAACGTACAATTTTTTTCTGATATGGTGCCCCCTACAAGTTCTTTTTGTACTTCGGATTGACGAATAGTAAGTGTTATTGAGGATACCGCTAACATTTCAAAGATCGTCATATATTCTTTTGACAAAATGCTGTAGAAAGCTTAAGAATTCTTAAGAACTTTTACCCCTTTTTCTTAAGGTTTGGATTCTAGAGTATAATTATGAGTTCAAACCTATGGGATGGTTAGGTATGAAAACAATTCGCTTTCTCATTTCTATATATAATGCACTAAAAATCAATTGGTGTAGCCATTCCAAGTTCAAGGTTGCTTGGAGACAAAATAATTGAAGGAATTGATTTGAAGAAAGTAAATTACATTCTCAAATATGGACTGAGTACAGGTGTATTCGCAGAAAAATTAATTAAAAGAAGAAATCTCAACACAATTATTTTATTAATGAAAAATAATAAGGAATTTTATTTTTTTACTAAAAGCAAAATTTAAAGAAGAAGGGAACTTATTAATTGTATATGGATTAGTAGTAAATATTGAACAGCATATTAGGGAGAACGATATTACGTATATACATTATGTTATTTCTTGTCTTCTGTTTGCAAGCTTAAGAAAAAAGAAGATACAAATGTCTCACCTGCTTATGCTTTTAGCTGTTTTATATGAGAAAAAATATGGAGGAATCATATGGAGTCAAAAATTCTTATTGTTGATGATGATAAAGAGATTAGAAATCTTATTTCTGTATATCTGGAAAATGAAGGTCTGAAAACTCAAAAAGCTGAAGATGCTATAGAAGCTTTACAACTGTTAGAAGAAAAGGAGTTTGATTTGATTATTTTAGATATTATGATGCCGAATATGGATGGTATTGAAGCGTGTATAAAGATTAGGGAAGACCGCAATATACCTATCATCATGTTATCTGCAAAATCTGAGGATATAGACAAAATTCAAGGTCTAGCCTCTGGTGCAGACGATTATTTATCAAAACCGTTTAATCCATTAGAATTAATCGCTAGGGTAAAATCCCAATTAAGAAGGTTTAAAAAATACAATACGTCCATAGAACATAATAGAAGCATTCTAGAAATTGGTGACTTAACCGTGAATACAGATACTTATCAAGTATGGGTAAGGGGAAAAGAAACAAGGTTAACTCCAAAAGAGTTCGCTATTCTCGAACTACTTGCCCGCAACAAAGGGACTGTCCTGAGTGTAGCAAAAATATATGAAGAAGTTTGGAAAGAGGTTTTTTATAAATCAGATAATACCGTCATGGTGCATATTACAAAAATAAGAGACAAAATTGAAGAGGATTCTAAACATCCCATTTATATTAAAACTGTTTGGGGAATTGGGTATAAAATATGAAGAATGTTAGCTTTAGAAATAAAATAATTATAAAACTTCTTGGTGCTGTTGCAGTTAGTTTTTTTGTTTCGTTTGGTTTAACAATCCTTGTTTTGCAACACATCGTAGATCCATTATTTAAAGAACACGAAGATTTTGGTGTGTTTGAAGCCCATTTGGCATTGTGGTTCTCATTTGCGTTCGCAATCTGTAACTTTATAGTATTTTTTTTGATATTGGTTCGAAAGAAAATAGTATATTTGAAGCTTATTTCGGACAATGTGAATGATATTGCCAATGGAAAACTGGGTTTGACAATTGGGATTAAGGGGAAGGACGAACTGACCCAACTTGCTCAAAATATAAATTATATGTCTAAGGAATTGGAGCATACATTTGAACAGGAAAGGCGATTGGAACGTACAAAGAATGAACTTATAACCAATGTATCTCATGACTTACGCACCCCGTTAACATCTATTATTGGCTATATAGATTTATTAAAAAGAGGACAATACAACAGTAACGCACAATTACAGGAATACCTTGAAACCACTTATTCAAAGTCACAGAGACTGAAATATTTAATTGATGAGCTGTTTGAATATACTCGTTTATCGGGCATAGATGCTAAGTTAAACCTTAATGAAGTTGATTTATCAGGTTTGTTGGAGCAAATAGTTGGAGAATACATTCCTATATTTGAAAAGGAAAGTTTAATTGTTCAAAAATCTATTACACAAGAAACAATACCTATCTTCATAGATGTAGAAAAAATGGTACGTGTATATGAAAATTTGTTTATGAATGTGATAAAGTACAGCATGAAACCATCCGAATTATCCGTATGTCTTGAACTAATAGGTAACAAAGTAATTTTGAGAGTATCAAATAAAGTCGAGAAGCCGCCTGTTAGCGACCCTAATAAATTGTTTGAAAGATTTTTCAGGGGTGATAAGGCAAGAAAAGATGACCAGGGAAATGGACTGGGACTCGCTATCTCAAAAAGAATTGTTGAACTTCATAATGGTAATATACATGCAAAATATAAAGACGGTTGGATGTCTTTTATTGTTGAACATCCAATCAAATAGATTGGCTTATGGAATTACAGGTTCCATAAGCTTTTTTTTATAAAAATTAAGAATTCTTAAGGGTTTTACAGGGTGTTTCCTAATTTTCATAGTTTATCATGTATGTATTCAAAGCGAAGAGGAGAGAGGAGAAATTAAAGAGAAAATTTTCTTTACAGCTTTCAAGTAGATACATCGTGACAACCTCATGAAAAAAGTAAATGTAACATCACTATTTTGTTAGTAGTAAATAAGAATAGCAACTTATTTTAAAGAAATGAAGAAACAAACGTAGGAGGATATATATGACGAAACTAGTTGTAGACGTGAAAAACGTCCAAAAAGTGTACGGTAAAAAAGGTGAGAACCAATCACACGCGTTAAAAGGTGTTTCATTCTCAATTCAAGAGGGTGAGTTTGTCGGAATTATGGGACCATCTGGTTCTGGTAAAACGACCTTATTAAATGTAATTTCAACGTTAGATAAAGCAACGGGCGGCGTTGTTGAAATTGCAGGAACAGATATTACGAAAATGAAACAAGGTGAGCTTTCTGATTTCCGTTCACAAAAGTTAGGATTCATTTTTCAAGACTTTAACTTATTGGAGAACTTATCTATTTACGAAAACATCGCTCTTCCACTTTCCCTTCAAGGTGTTTCATCACGAAATATTGGACCAAAAGTAGAAAAAGTAGCTGAAATGTTAGGCATCTCAGCAATACTTCAAAAGTATCCATCTGAAGTATCTGGTGGACAGAAGCAACGTTCAGCAGCAGCGCGCGCGTTAGTTCATGAACCAGCAATTATTTTAGGGGACGAGCCAACAGGAGCTCTTGATTCTAAAAATGCAACAAGTTTACTGGATGCGATGACAAACTTAAATAAAGAACAAGGTGTATCTATTATGATGGTTACGCATGATCCATATAGTGCAAGTTACTGTCAGCGTATTTTATTCATTCAAGATGGTGAGCTATATAAAGAAATTTATCGCGGTGGTACACGTGAAGAGTTCTATAAAGAAATTTTAGACGTGCTTGCAAACTTAGGCACACAAAAAGCATAAGGAAGGAAGTTCAATCATGTTATTTAAGCTTTCCATGTCAGGCCTAAAAAGTAAGTTGCAAGATTACATTGTCTTACTTGTTGGTCTGATTGTCTCTATTTCAACTTTTTATATGTTTCAAACATTAGCACTCAATAAGGCGTTCCTTGAATCCAATCCACATGCTAAAACGGTTGCAATTGCATTCCAAATCGGTTCCTTTTTATTAGCGATTGTAACGTTTTTCTATATTTTATATGCAAATTCTTTCTTATTATCTCTTCGCCAAAAAGAATTTGGTATGTACATGATGTTAGGGGCAAAAAAGCATAAAGTTACCTTACTTATGTTTATTGAAACAATCGTAATAGGTGCCACATCTCTTGCAATCGGAATCGCAGTTGGTGTAGGGCTTGCAGAAGGTATTGGTCAGTTATTAATGAAGCAGTTGGAATTCTCTGGTGAAGATTATAAAGCATTTTATATTCCATCTATGACTGTTACTTGCCTCTTTTTCTTTGCACTATTTATAGTATCAGCAATCATGAATAGTATGAAATTATCTCGTATTTCTGTATTACAACTTGTACATGCAGATGCAAAAACAGAGCGTATCGCTGTAAAAGGAAAAATGACAGGTGTAGTTGCATTCCTTGGTCTGATTTTGCTAGGTATTGGGTATGCATCACTGATCCATATAGCACATTTACAGGGAGAAGAGCTAGTAACCGTACCTAAATTCATGGGTATTGGATTAATCACAGCAACAGTCGGTACCTACATGTTATTTGGATCACTTCTCCCAGTTATGCTTAACAAGATAAAGAGTAATAAAAAACGTCGTGAAAAAGGGCTGAATGCTTTTACTTTTGCACAATTGAATTTTCGAATTAATAGCCTAACACGGGTGCTTGCAACGGTAGCAATCTTAGTGGCTCTAGGTGCTGGTGGAATTGCGTGTGGTATGGCATTTAAAAATAACGTTCTAAAGACGACTGATAAAGAAAAAGTTTACGATTCAGTCGTTCATAATCCAACAGCGGAAGAAAAGAAAATTTTGAGTGACATCTTATTTCAAGAGAAGTTTGAATATCGCTACAAAGTAGATAATCAGTATGTGTATTATAAAAAAGAAGATGTAGAGAAAAATCGTCCTTTAGCACAAGATAGTGAAAATGGGAAGATGATGAAAGTTTCAAAGGAATTTCCTAAGGATGCATTTACTTTGCCAAAACAACTGTATAAACTGTATAACGATGATACGGAAATAAAACAATGGAAAGAAGCTTTCTTCACAATCCAGTCAACTTATATGTATCCTGATCATGAAATAAAAATTATAGATTCAAACATATACGATAGTTTGAAGGATAAAGAAAATACTGTGTTTATTGGGAAAACAGATGATTTTGGAGCACATTTAAAAGAATGGAAAAAACTTGATGAATTACAGGTAGCGAAATATAAAAATGTGAAAGCGGAAGAATTAGGTAGTACGTATCAAATGTATAATCTGAGTCATGGTATGGCCAGTGGATTCATGTTTATGGGTTTCTTCGTTGGAATTGCGTTCTTAGCAATGATGGCAAGTTGCCTAATGTTTAAAATTCTATCTAGCGCATCGAAAGACAGCACACGTTATCAAATGCTTCGTAAAATTGGTGTCCGCCGGGGGTTATTAACACAATCGATTTATAAAGAGTTATTCTTTATATTCTTAGTACCGGCAATTGTGGGTATTGCTCATATATTAGTTGGTATGAACATGTTCGGTCCGCTTTTGATTGATCCGTATTTCCGAATTTGGTTGCCGCTTGTCATTTTCGTAGTGATTTACTTAATTTATTATTTGATTACAGTTCAATTGTATAAAAGAATAGTACTTCCGAAAGAAAAATAGTTTTACTAAATATACAAAATGTTAAACTCAAAAAAAACCAGCGATATTATACACATGTACTAATATCACTGGTTTTTTATATAAATATTTGATGGCTAATTTTACAAATTATAAAAAATTACAAGCTCAGTTTTACATTTTCACAACAATATTTTTGTAAGATTATCTTTCTTTTCCCTCTGTTTGATTGGCTTGGAACTCCATTTTTAGTGCAATACTATCCCCTTGGAAAACGTTTTGATCTGTTCCGTTGTCCTCAAATATAAACTTTATCCAAAACCAATCCATTTTCCCAGGTTTTAATCCCCCTGTTTCAGTCCACTTAGAATGAAATACTTTTTTTGATACAATCTCTGAACTTTGTGATTTTAGTTCTGCAAGAGTTGTCTCGTATGCAGGGTTTTTTGCAGGATCCCAATCCCAAAGAAATTGTACTTTAATATGTTTACCGAAATCTTCTGTAGTATTATTTTGTTTTAAGTCGTTTACAGTATAGTCTATTTTCATCATTAAATCTTTAATATCTAATGTACCACTATTCTTTAAATTGAATTTCTTTAATATTTTGTCCCCAGGTTTTAAATTTTCTAAGTTAAGTGAAGTAGTTGGTTGCATAGCTAAATCCAATGTACCTGCAGCAAATGTATTATTTGTTACAACTTGATCGCTAAAATATGCATATGTTCCCCCACCAATTAAAGATAAACCAAGAGCGGCTGAAACCACTCCAACTCCTAATTTCATTTTCAATGACATTTTTTGTTCCTCCCATATCATTTTTATAATCTTACTCCCTGATCAACCGAAAAGGTCCCCTTAATTCAGATATACCATGAATTGTTAAAAAATCATATTAAAAGAATAAAATCCCTTATTGAGAAAATTATGTTATTTTTATCTTCTATAAATGAAACGTCCCAAAAATAGAAAAGGTGAATTTATAATTATTGAAGATTCCGCCAAAAAAATAATATTAACTCGCTTTTATGATTAGAATTATTTATTTCTTCAGGAGTATTCTAACGCTTCAAAAGGTACACCTTTTGAAATATTATTGGTTTCATTTCATTAGAAACAATTCCGGCTATATAACTAAAAAATGTGATATAATATTTATTGAACATATGAATAGGATAACAACTACCTGCTGTTGGCAAGTAGCAATTTATCTAATGAAAAGATCACTTGTTTCCAAGACAAGTGATCTTTTTATATACATTACCTATACTATTTTTGAGATCCATTAGATATTTTAGTTCCCTTATTGATATTGTGTACTCATTTCCCCACTCCTTTGATTTAAATACTATATCCCGTTTTCAGCAGCATCGAGTTATAGTATCGACTCGATATATAATAAATATTGTTTAATCTAAAAGCCACTGTTATATTCACCTTTTATAAATCCTTCTTCACTAGAGTCAAATGAATATCGATTTTCATATCCAACTTCATATTCTTCCATGTAATTTCGTTCTTAATGTGTAAAAGTGTAAACGTGGACATTTACACTTTTACACAAGTTCACAAAAATAATACAACAATAAATTTTTATATTGTAATATAATTAAATAAAATTAGTTATTTACAAACAGGAGGGATTTCATTGGAAGGCTTTGATGATGAGCTACGCCAAATTGATATGGATCAAAAAGAAGCGATACTAGTTGTAAGGGCTTACAAAAGGTATTTAGCAAAAACAGATGAAGATAGGGAATATGGAACAGAAGTAATTGAACGTATTAGCAATAGTGATACTACTCGTGAGGATGCGGATTTTATTATAAGATGCACGGAAATTATTGATGATCTTATCGATAAAGTTGTCGAGGAGAAAATAGCAAATAAAAGCTAATCTACTACTATAGGATAACCCTCCTAAAAAACATCTAGCATATAGACTACGGATTATCTCTAAATGAGCTTGTTGCTTTACGAATGAAACATTTGCATTTTTAGAACTATACATTATCTATTCCTGAACTAGTGACCCAATATATCACAGCGATAATTCACTCCTTGTTTTTTGCCACTTTAGGTTCGGAACCTATCTTTGGAGTTATGATGAAGATGTACCAAGATTTCTAACGGAAATCTCTATTCAAAAAATTGATTAGTTTGGAGATAAAGCAGACAAATTTGAGGAAAGGGATCTCTGCATAACATTTTCGAAATACTTTTATTTTAAAGATGATTCAGAAGCAATTAGGATTTAAAACTCACATATAATTCTTTAGTCGAAAAGGAATAAAAAAACTAGTTTGTTAGACAAACCACTTTTTCTTTTTACACTTTTTTCTTTTTGGTAAGTTAGGAGACTTCTTCATTATGTCAACAGCATGCATGAGCGTGAAATATGGATGTCTTAAAATCATTTTCGGTCCGCTCTTTTTCATAACGTCCTTAACTACACCTTTCATATCTGGTTTATAACAATGAATTTTGCAATTTTGACATGCTGGTTTCTTTTCCTGAAATGGACATTTTGATAAACGGAAATAAGCATAATCTTTTAATTTTCGACATTCTTCACATATATTATCTTGTTTATGTTCGTTTTTACAATACATATCAATCATAATGCTAATTGTTTTCTCTTCACGTTCAATTCGCTTCATAAATTGGCGCCTCCTGTTTCAAAGTCTCTCTGCTTTGATTGTAAAATTTTTTAGAGAGTTTACTTGAATTTTTAATGACAGTTTTTCTAATGTTTATCTCTTTCCTAAGACTTAAATATGGTTTCTTCTTTTTCTTGTGAGCTTCGGGTACCTAAGCGACTCGAACAGCAAGAGTTCACTTGATTTTTCCACGTTATTAATTGATTCTATTGGAAGGTGGGGAGTACTTGAAGTTTACTGCTATATCAAATAATTCAGCCTTAGAGCACGCATTCTGCGTTTTGTTTTAGGACTACTATACAATTTTTAAATTAATGAATGTGTGGTGGTAACGCTTATTATAAAATTGGATTTTTAGCGGAATTAATGTTAAGTTAACTTTACATTTTGTTAATTATGGTATACATTTAAGCTAAGAGGTGGTGAACTTGACTATTTTTAACAAAGTAAAGGAAATTAGAGCTCGTTTTAATTTCACACAAAGTGTATTAGCTGAAAAAGTTGGAGTGACGAGGCAAACGATCGCAGCAATTGAAAAAGGGGATTACGTCCCTTCATTATTACTAGCATTGTCAATTTGTGATGTGTTTGATTTGAAGATGGAAGAAGTGTTTGTATTAAATAAGGAGGAAGAAGAGGATGAATAGATTGATGATTTCTTATGTGGTTAATGTACTTATTATGGCATTAGCATGTTGGGTATTCATTGAACTTTATTACGGCATTATAGAACTTGCCAATATTATTGACGCTAAGAAAGTAACTTTTGAAGTATCATTAAATATTACACCAGTCTTATTTTTATTAGTTATAGGTATTGTAATAACAATTTTTTATAAAATACAGAAGAAGAAATATAATGCCCTTTCATATCTGATGTATCCACTACTGTTTCCCCTAGAAGACGAACGTGAAAAGTTAATTACTGAAAGAGCTTGTCGTACAGCATTTGTTTCACTCTGGTATGTGTTAATCTTCGCAGTTGGATTTTTAGTGCTTTCTCCTATTTTCAATATATATATTCCAGGATATCCCTTATACATTGTATTTAGTGTTTTCTTTATTCAAATGACAGTTTTTTATTTATCTTTATACCGAAATAAAATAATGTAAAGTGAGACCCTCTTGCAAAAGCAAGAGGTTTTTTAGCTGATACTAGTATATAGAGATATTATTTTATAAAAATGATTTTCGTTTTTGAGGGGACTTAAAAAAAGAACTGGAATGTTTTTATTTTTATGAATTTTTTCTATTGTTAATAGGATGAATTTGGCGATATGTAATTTAAATTTATAACAAAATACTACAATTTCCCATTAAATAACAGTGAAAGTAAAATTAAATATATCCATTTTATTAAGATAGTACTACATTCATAGGAAATTTGTTCAATTATATATAGAGAGATATTATTTTAAATAGTTATTAATAACGAAGAAGGAGAGGGAAAATTATGTTCAATCAAAGAACAAGAAATGGCGTCAAAAAAATCCTAGCCATTACAGCAGCTAGTACGGTGTTTTCGATGTTTGGATCATCAATTTCTATCATAGAGGCGGCGTCTGCTCCAGGAGTTTATGTTACACCTAAAAATAGTGTTTCTTCAGATATTATTAGTATAGACTGGTCTCCTGTTCAAACAGCACCTTATACATATTGGGCTGTACATAACTGGAACCAGGGGGGAGAAGCTGGTGGGTATGCTGGATTCCAACAACAAAGCGGTTTTGATGAAAATGGAAAGCGTACTTTACACTTTGCAGTTTGGGATCCTATTTCTTCTAAGGAAGCAATAAAAGCAGAATATGTATCCCCTACATCAGTTGCAAGTAATTTTGGTGGAGAAGGAACAGGTCTTAAAATTCAGACGACATATGATTGGAAGAATTATAATTGGTATCGCATGACAATGCGTTCTTGGCAAGAGAATGGACACACAAAATTTGGACAGTGGTTAAAAGATGTTTCAAAAAATCAATGGAAGCTTATTGGGATTATGGACTTTCCAGTTCCTAACGTTACATTTAACTATGGACAAACGCTGTTTCAAGAAGACTGGCTTGGTAATGGACAAGATGTAAGAGAGGCACGTGTAAAAAATGGATATGGAAGAAATATCTCAGATAAAAAATGGACATCTTGGAATACTCAATCAATAGAGGGGCAAGAGCCATTGAATAATAATTGGGATGGGGGAGCTACTTCAGAATATCTTTGGTTTAAGGCTGGGGGAGACTCTCGATCAACTATTGGAACAGGAAAAACATTTACGTTAAATCAACCTAGCCAACCTGAAATAGGAAAACTAGATTATGATGTAAAGTCTATGTATTATGAAAATGAAAAATTAAATATAACTTGGCAATTAAAAGATAGTAGTACACCTCAATTTAAGGGGAAAATTGAAATTTATAATAATGAAAATATGACGGGCCAACCGATTAACGTAATTAATGATATTAAATCTTACCAAAATGGAATCAGTCAATCTATATCATTACCAACAAATACTTATGCAAAAATTGTATTAACAGATATATTTGATCAAACTGTGGAAAAAAAGGTGAAAATCAAAAATGAATCTCCAAACATTTTAGAAGGGGATCGGTTTGCATGGTCGATGAAGGGTATAGGAGATTTTGAATTTGCAAAACTTGATTTAAATAAATCAACAGAAGAATTGCAAGTTAGTTTAATAGCAGGTACACCACACAATTATTTTGATAGTACGTATGCAAGTATTAAAGTACAGGATACATCAGGTAAAGTGGTATATAACAAAGAGATTTATGGGAATAATCAACAAAATGCTGAATCAAAAACAGTCCCAGTAAAAGTAGGCAATTTTATTGAACTTACACACCTAGAAGGTGGAGAGAGAGCGACATTAATAAATCTGGATAATAATAAACGCGAAAGCTTTGATAAAAAAGTAATATATGAAGTTACAAAGGATGGCCTGAAGAAAGTAAATCAAATTGTTAATCCGAAACCGGACACAGAAGCTCCAACACAGCCACAAGGATTATATGCAAGCAATGTTGCATCAGACAGTGTAGAGCTAAAATGGAATCCTTCTACAGACAATGTGGGTGTAAAAGAATATCAAGTGTTACGTGATGGACAATTAATTCAAACAGTACAAGAAACAAAGTTTACTGATCAAAACCTTACAGCTAATAAAGAATATAAATATACTGTAAAGGCTGTAGATACGGCTGGAAATATCTCGGTTCAAAGCAATATCCTTACAGTAACAACAAAGAGTCAAAATGTAACGTATGAAAAATGGGATCCTAAAAAGGCATATACAAAAGGAGATAAAGTAGAGTATCAAGGGAAATTTTATGAAGCGGTTCAAAGCTATCAAGGAAATGGAGATCCTACTTGGATATTTGCCTTGTCTTTATGGCAACCATTTAAACTAATATAAAAATCTTTTACTTAAATTTTATATATTCGTTTAGTGGTCGCAAAAATATGTTTAGATTTTAGCAGAAGATTTCAAAATTGTAAGGGAAAAACTTCAAAACTTCAAAACTTCAAAACTTCAAAACTTAAAATCTGTATATAAAGTAAATAGTAGTAAAAATACCAAATCTGAATTTTGTTAAGAAAATGTACTAAAAAAATTGATTATATCAAGTGGGAAATAGCTTTATCACTGAGAGAAAAAAACTTTACACAGGGCATCTAAAAAGATACCTTAGCAATAACGACAATTAGGGAGAAGTATTAACTAAGGTATCTGGGTGGATGGTTGCATAGTAAATATGCAATTTTGAGCATTGTTGAATGTATTGGGATATTCAACAAGTTCAGAGTAACACAAAGTTTCTGTTAATTCAGCCGGTAAATTTGTCCAAAAATACGTATCTATAAATCCACTTTTTACTTCTAGTGTGGATTTATAGATCCTAACAAACGTGTAATTTGAATTTAAAAGAATACTGGTAGAGATTTTTACTTGTCTATTATGAAAATTATACGATTTAGAGAAGTTCCTGGGCATATCGTTAAGGTTAGGCCACAGGATATATATAACCCTTAAATCATGAGATTCGAAAATATCTATGCATATCTTGTCATAACACCAAGACTTTTGGTAACTCTTTATTAATTAGGGGAGAGGTCATGTTAGATGAGAATGATAATCTGATTAGGAGGCATAGAGATGGAACTAACTAAATTAGAAAAGGTAATTGTTATTAGTACATTTGTTCAAGGGTTAGGTGAAGAATTCCTGGAAAATAGCAAGGACAATCATTCTTTAAAACAGCTACTTAGAGAGATAGAAAAGGTGTTTAATGATTCAACATCAAATCAAATGCGAGAAGCAGCTGAAAGTGTACTAGAAAAATTTATTTATGATTTAATAAAAGAAAACAATCTGCCACTACCAAAAATAAATTAAGATTTATTGGAGAAAGAGAGGGCAGTAAGGAAATACCTATAAGGAATCGCTACAGTATCCCTATAAAAATCAATATCAAGCTTGCATAAAGAATAATATATAAAGAGATTATTCTCTTTATATATGCCAAAAGTCAGTTACTTGTTTTCGAGAATCATGTTTTCTAACTATCTTCATTATTTTCTGCATTGTATTTGGTGATGGCACATAATCCTTGTCATTACACAGTTGACCTAATGTATTTCTGTTTACCTTACTAGCTTTAGAAAAACCCTGAATTGAGTAATTGTAGCTAGCTAAAAATTTAGCTAGCTTTGTTCTATGTCTCCCAATACCTCTACCCCACACGTTAATCTCCTCCATAATCTTTTTTAATCATCCTTGTCCGAAATGCAAAAAACTATACGCAATTGCACAGAAAAATTTGCATATTGTACAAGCTATTCACAATAAAATGTATCAAGGTTGCTACCAAAGTAGCTATCAAGATACCTCTACCAAACTTCTAAGTTTGTAAGTCCATGTATCATCGACATTCAAAATTCTGTTTATAAAGGGGAAATTTATATGTTAACTACATTTATCTCTTTAGGAGCTTTAGGAGTAACGACAATTGGAGGGGCGCTGTTAGAAAAGCATCTTGTAAAAAACGATTATGTTGCAGCAGCGAAACTTGTAAGCGATGGAATATATCATGGAATAAGGATAGGTGGAGTTTGTTTCATTGGTTATGTATTCATTCAAATTGTGGTGATGTTTTAAGGAGGAAATTACATGGGGATTTTAAAGGATTGGCTTCATAAACAAACTTTGAAGAATCGACTTATAGAGGTGTTTGTAAAGGCAGGTTTATATGTAGATCATCAAACACGAGGTGGGAAAGTACCCATTTACCCGAAGATACATGATATTTCTTCCTCAAAAGAAAAGGTTCGATACATATTTACCATTCCAAACGGATTAGATCCGAAAACCATTGAAAAGAAGTGGTTTTGCTTTCAACAAATATTAGGGCGTAATGTAGCAATTGAAGGTGATATTAAAAGATTTGTACTTAATGTGTTTCATTCGGATGCTGGGCTACAAGCATACAATTACAGTTATAAGAAGTGGCAGCCATTACTTATACAACATCATCTTCCTGTAATTGTGGGGCGTGACCAATTTGGAAATATGATTACGTATGACATGATTGCTTCAAACACGCCGCATCTTCTAATTGCAGGAGAGACGGGGAGCGGGAAAAGTAGTATGGTACGCGTTGTACTGTCTACACTTATTCAATATATGTCTCCTGATAAATTACATTTGTACCTGGGAGATTTGAAGAATTCCGAATTTCATTTCTTGCGAAGGGTGAAACACGTAAAAGAGGTTTGCATGGAAGAAATAGAAATGAAGATTATGCTGCAGAAAGTGTGGAAGGAAATACGCGAACGTAGAAAATTGATGGAAGAGTATGAAGTAGATCATATTGACGAATACAACAAATTAAATCCTGATAATCAGAAACCATATATCTTACTTGCTATCGACGAAGTGGTTATGTTGCAAGATGAAAAGGAATGTATGTCTATAGTTGAAAAAATATCGGCAGTCGGAAGGGCACTTGGAGTTTTTTTAATGCTAAGTATGCAACGACCTGATGCAAAAGTGTTGGATGGTAAGCTAAAGCTCAATATGACGGTTAGAATGGGCTTTAAATGTGATAGTACAATTAATAGTAATATTATGGGTACTCCTGGTTCAGAACGCTTGGAGCAATCTGGCCAAATGATATTAAAGTTAAATGGATTAAAGAAAGTACAATCTCCTTATTTAGAATTAAGTAAAGCCAAGAAGATAGTTGAACCTTATCGCGTTCCGAAAGAGAATATAAAGTTGCAAAACCTACCACAAGAAGAAAATCAATTATTCGGGGTGTTAGATTATGAGGAATAGAGACAAAGCCATATTAAACAATTTGAAGCGTTTTAGATGTATGTCTCGTGATGACATTATTGATTTGCATTTTCAAGGATTAAAGAACGCGGTTACATGCTGTAATACGGTGATGAAGCGATTAAGAAGAGATGGTCATGTGAATGCCAATATCTCGCAACAGCCATACATTTACTTCCCTCAATCCAGCACACTTCGCAAAACTAGCCAAAAGATTCCCCACTTTCTAGGCATATTAGATGTGTATAAACAGCTTATCTATTATGAAAAACCTAAACTGTTTAAAGTGGAGCCAAAGTACGGTAAAGAATTCATGGAACCTGATGCATTTACAATTTGGCGTAGATCTCCATTTTTCATTGAAGTCCAGAAGTCAGTTTACAGCAAAAAAGTTATGCAAGATAAAATAAATAGGTATGAATTATACTTCCACAGTCAGGAATGGCATAACGAATCTTGGCAGCCAAAAGAATCTAAATTCTTTCCATCAATACTTATAATTACTGAAAAGTATTATAATATCAGCTCTTTTAGCCTACGTATTTTTCAAGCTTCTTCAATTAGTAATTTCTTGAATAGCCTTGCTGTAAAAGCACAGTAACAGTCCCTAATTAGGTTTTTTTCTCTAAAGAGGTTTCTTAATTTAAATCTATGTTTATGAGGTCATCATTGACTGAATTCTAATACAGTTTCTGTTATTAATACAAGTAGCAATGCTGTTATCGCGACAATTTCAGTACATACATTCTTTCAGTGCATCGTCTCTTTAGTCGCCGAATCAATTCCACATACTTTTGGAAGGAGGAATATTACCTAGTCAAAAATGTTTACATATCCATATAACAATAATTGATATTGAATGTTTTCTACCTTAAAAGCTAGTTAGGCGATAAAAATAACATGAATGGACATAATAAGTTTGGTAAATTCACGTATTACTTTTTAAATCCTAGGTATTATATTGCTTATAAAAGGATGTGTTAGAAGTGAGAATTGGAGTAGTTAAAGAGATAAAAAAGGGAGAAGCACGTGTAGGAATGACCCCTGAAAATGTTCGGAAGTTAGTTGAAGAAGGGCATCAAATCTTAGTAGAAAAAGATGCAGGTATTGGATCAGGATATACAAATGATGAATATACAGGCGCAGGTGCAAATTTAGTAGCACAAGGAGAAGCTTGGGAAGTTGATATGGTAGTTAAAGTAAAAGAACCATTACCTGAAGAATCTCGTTACTTTAAAAAAGATCTTATAATCTGGGGTTTTTTACATTTGGCTGCGTCGAAAGAATGCGTAGAAGCAATGAGAAATGCTGGTACTACTGCAATTGCAGGAGAAACAATTAGCGAAGATGGTGTTTTGACATTATTAAAGCCAATGAGTGCAATTGCTGGTCGTCGTGCTGTATTTATGGGAGCATATTATTTAGAAAAACAACATCAAGGAGAAGGGATTTTATTATCAGGTATTGAGGGAATCCCTGCCGGAAATGTAGTTATTTTAGGTGGAGGAAATGCTGCAACTAATGCCTGTGATATGGCAATTGGAATTGGATGTAGTGTTACAATCCTAGAGGTTAATCAAGAAAGAATTGCATATTTAAGAAAGCAATACGCAACAGAAGAAGTAAATATAATTGAATCTAATACTGAAAATCTAGAGCGAACGATTAAAGAAGCAGATTTATTTATTTCAACAATTTTAATACCAGGATCTCGCCCTCCTAAAATTGTTAAAGAGTATATGGTTCAATCTATGAAGCCAGGAAGTGTGATTGTGGATATTGCAATAGATCAAGGTGGTACGGTAGAGACAGTCGATCATTATACAACTCATGATAATCCTATATTTATTAAGCATGATGTAATCCATTATGCAGTACCAAATATGCCTGGTGCTACTCCACGTACTTCTACTATGGCCTTAGCAAATGGAAATATTGAGTATTTACTAGAAATAGCTAAAAATGGATTAGAGAATGCAATCCAAAATAAACCGGCTTTAGGGACGGGGATTAATATTTACAAGGGCACGATAACTTATGAGAATTTAGGTGCAACACTAGAGTTAGATTATAAGCCATTGAAAGAAGTGTTAATATGAGTAATGAAGTTTTACCACTCAACATTGGGAATATAAAAAAAGCACAAAAAATTTTAGATGGAAATGCTAGAAAAACGCCTTTGGTTAAATCTTTCTATTTAACCAGTAAAACCGGTGGAGAAATTTATTTGAAGTTGGAAAATATGCAGTTAACGGGTTCATTTAAGTTTCGTGGTGCATTTAATAAAATTTCCCAACTAACAAATGAAGAAAAAGAACGTGGTGTAATCGCTTGTTCAGCTGGAAATCATGCACAAGGTGTTGCATTATCTTCTCATTTACTTAAAATTAAAAGCAAAATTGTGATGCCGACCTCTGCACCGCAAGCTAAAGTGGATGCGACGAGAGGGTATGGTTCTGAAGTTATTTTATATGGTGATACGTTTGATGATGCAAAAGCGAAATGTGAAGAGATTATAAAAGAAACAGGCGAAACATATCTACATCCATATGATGATGTAGAAGTAATGGCTGGTCAAGGGACAATTGGGTTAGATATTCTGGATGATATGTGGGATGTTGATACTGTTATTGTACCTATTGGTGGTGGAGGAATTATTTCAGGGATTGCTGTAGCACTGAAATCATTTAATCCCTCCATTAATATTATTGGGGTTCAAGCTGAAAACGTACACGGTATGAAAGCTTCTTACGATGCTGGAGAAATTGTATCACATTATAAAGCTCCAACAATAGCGGATGGTTGTGCAGTTAAAATACCTGGAAATTTAACCTTTGAAATTGTAAAAAAACTAGTAGATGAAATTGTAACTGTATCAGAAGAAGAATTAGAAGTAGCGATGAAAGACTTACTACAACGCGGAAAGGCTGTCGTAGAAGGTGCGGGAGCATTAGCCACAGCCGCTCTTCTTGCAGGCAAAGTTGATAAATATGTACAGGGTAAAAAAGTAGTAGCGGTTATTTCAGGCGGCAATGTGGATTTAAAACGTATTTCAAGTGTATGTGAGCATTTCTTTGTTGCCAATGAAGTAAAATAATGATTGAGGAATGTAAATAATAAGTTGATATTGCTAAAAAAAGAGCTAGGATGAAACATCTTAGTTCTTTTTTGTAACATCAGGATACTATTGAGGCAGAATTGTTTAAAAACAAACTCTTATACAAGGGGTACCGCCACATCACTATCAAGCTAAACTCATACAACGTCAATCATAGTAGAGTTTGTAGCGATATTTTGACTCATTCATATACATAAAGCGACTAAATCTTTTGCTTGGTACTTACTGGTTCGTTGTACAAAACCAGCATCTCTAGCAAGAACCCGTAAGGCATTTGGAGAGAGGGCACTTTGAATCTCTTGAGCAAATAGTTGTAATTCGTCAGACACAGAAACAGACATAAAAAACGCCATCCTTTCCCATAATTCTACAGAAAGAATAGCGTATTTTTACACTTTAAAGAAGAATAAGAAAAATAATCAAAAGAAAAGTAGATATTTAAAAAGAATTTTGAATACTTAATAAGATAAAAAGGGATTGTCAAGAAATCTGTGTAAGTTTTTGAAACGAACACATAGAATAGCAAATATTAAGGCAAGATTGATTCTGTCTTTTTTATCTTCTTTTGACTTTCGGTTTGTGTGATAATTAAATCGAAAGGTCGTGGAAGAATGAAGATTGCGGTGATACAAGCAAGTACCCAAACTAGCAAAAATGAACTGATTTTTGAAGAGACAAAAAGGGCTGTGGCGAGGCATGGATATGAAGTGCTCAATTTTGGTGTTACAGTTGAGGAATCCGAGTTAAGCTATATCCAAGTGTCCTTAGCTGTTGGTCTACTTCTAAATTCAGGTGCAGTTGATTTTGTCGTCACTGGATGTAGTAGCGGTGTTGGTATGTCGATTGCCTGTAATACACTTCCGAATGTCATTAGCGGTTATCTGCCAACTCCAACAGATGCGTTCCTATTCGGTAGGATAAATAACGGAAACTGTGCATCACTGCCACTTGGATTGAACTTCGGTTGGGCGGGCGAATTAAATCTTCGCTTCACGCTTGAGAAACTATTTGAAGAACCGTTCAATACTGGGTACCCTGAAGAATCCGCCGAGCGAAAGAAACGTGATGCAGAACTTTTTAAAGCAATCAAGAGTTTTTCACATCATGGCATCGTTGAGATCCTAAGTCAGCTAGATGGAGCCGTTATTAATCCTGTTCTTCAAAAGCAAGATTTAGTGGAATTCCTCTTGCGGAATGGCACTAACACAGATATATCAAATTATCTTATCGAACAAACGAAGTATTTAAATTACGGTAGGTAAATACTATATTTTTCAATACGTTTGGCGAATTTATCATTAACCATAAGTTGATTCAACACCATTGAACAATTACGGATATGACCGCCATTCCATTTGTTTTGGAGTTCTTTTACACGTAAATACAGAACCTTTAGTAAGGCGTTTTCGTTCGGGAGATCGCCTTTTTTCTTTACCTTACGGAAACTTGAATTGACACCTTCGACAGCGTTTGTCGTGTACATAACTTTGCGAATGTCAGAGCCGTAGTCAAAGAACTGTTCGACATGCGAGAAGTTGCGTTTCCACACGTCAAACGCCGCGTGGCTCGCTTTGATTGATGAAGCACCATAGAATTTCTTCAAATCTTTACAGAATTCCTTGTAATCTTTACTTGGCACGTAGCGAAGTGAATTACGCACCAAATGAACGATACAACGCTGTACGACAACTTGTGGAAAGATTGCCCGAGCGCCATCTTCAAGACCCGAAACTCCGTCCATAGAGATGAAGAATACATCTTCGACACCGCGAGTTTTGAGTTCATCAAAAATCTGCATCCAGCGATTCTTCGATTCAGTTTGATTGAGCCAACTTCACGGATCTTGAATCTCTTTTCTTTCTAACCACAAGTGTAACCACTCCTTCGTAATAATTTTAGAAAAAGAAAAACCGTGAAGCAACCCACTACCTAGGATGGTAGGTTACTTACACGGTTTATATTACACTCTCATAAAAATCTAAAAATTGTTATTCCTTCTGAATATTACTTAATCCTTCTTCTAATCCTTTTACTAATTCTTTCTCTGTTCCCTTTTCTAATCCTTTTACCAATTCTTTCTCCGTTCCTTTTTCTGTCCCTTTCTCCGCTTCTTCATTCTTCTTACTATGCCCCTCTAACATCCCCACCAATATTTCTGTAATTATTGACATAGGTACACCTTTATCCAATAACATTTTAAGAAATTCAAATATACTGAGACCCTGTGAGTTAATTGCATTATATTTGTTATTGATATGTTGCTCTATATTTTTTTCGGAAAGTTGATTATCCCTAGTCTTACTTTCAGGATTATATTTTTGATTATTGTTTACTATACGTGAAGTTGTAGTACTTAGAGATTTATTATTTAAAACTGTAATATTTAAAGGATAAAACCTGTTATTTATGTTTGAATTGATTTTCATCTCTCATTTTCCTCTTTCTTTTTTGATAAATTTAATATGAAAGTTCATTCCATATTGTTATATCACATATCCAATTATTACAAGTATAATATAAATTTCTTTTAAACTAAATAGAATACTATATAAATATATAAATTCCATTTTGCAATGCTTAAAAGTCACTATAAATAGATAAAATTCTATTCTTCCATGTAGGAAACCTATAGGACTGAAATACATTTGAATATTAAATATAAATTTAGACATAAAAAATACAATCTATTCTTATGTTTTTATAGAAAGAATAGATTGTGTTTTTTCATTTAGGAATTATATGAAAGCCTTAGCTTAATAGAAATGTGGCGGTACCCCTATAATTAAATTTAAGAGGGTATTGCAAGGGTAATAATTTATCTACAATGAGTTATTAATGTGGATTTAGCTCATTTTTTACATGTAGCAGGTGATTCTTTGATTGTTGTCGTACTTCGGTTTGAATTACAGTGAGTTGCATTCATCCAAAAAACACCGCTAATTTCCTATAGATAATGGAGGTCATCAGCGGTGTTTATCGGTGTATAAAACTCAACATTATTAATAAGTCTTCTTTTAAAATATAAATGGTTAAAAATATGAAAAAACTTCGATTGTTATATTATCTTTTATTTTTGAAATACAGGTGCTATTTTGTCAATGCGGTTTGTCCAAATTCCACCTGTATAATCGTCAGGAAGACGTTTTATATCTTCAAGTGAGTCAAATCCACTTGAAAATCCAAATCCATTTCCTCCTACAACGATAACTCGAGTATCAGCTTTATCCATTCGATTAAGAAAACGATTTGGCCATCCCCAAAGCCAAGGCGCTACTTTGTCTGGTATATGTAACTCTCCATGCTTCAGGCTTGAAGGCATGTAACCAGTCCATCCTAACGCCATATAAGTAAGAAGATCCTTTTTCATGGTTGCTTTAGACATTAATCGTAAACTAGGGATGCGCTCTTTTATCGCAGCAATTGGTTTATCGCCACCATATACAGTTAGTTGCTCAAGGCGTTTTGCTGGTAGTTTCTTAAGATAAGAAGCCAATTGGATTCCTTCATTTTCATCATTACTTTTAATATGAATAAGAAAAGAGCGATCTGGAAAATGGTTAAGTACTTCATCAAGTGTTGGCATAAGATTAATCCCCAGACCACGAAATGGGAATGTTTTACCACCATCAGCTGTATAACCGTAACCAATATCAAGTGCTTGTAATTCTTTTGTTGTAAAATCTATTGTAACACCTTTACCATTAGTACGGCAATCAAGAGTCCAGTCATGAAAAATAACAAAATTATTATCTTTAGTTGGTTGAACATCAAACTCTACTAAATCAGCCCCAGCTTTAAATGCCGCTTCCATAGATGGAATTGTATTTTCTAAATAAGGATATTCAGGTTTATTTATACGTTCAGCTGTACATGTATCACCCTCAATTCCCTCCATGCTAAATGTTTGCGAAAGCCCTCGGTGAGCAAGAAGAAGAGGAGTCACCTCGGTCCTCTCAGCAAAAAAAGAACTATTATTTACATAAACAAATACGAATAGGATAAGAATTATCAAAGTCGTTTTACGTTTTAATAACCTTTTTATTTTATTCATTGTATGCTCCTCTTAATTATTAGTTGAAATGCTTTAGACAATGTTCGTCATTTAAATACTGGTAGATGTTACAACCTATTTTATTTTATTGCAATGGATATGATTGGCAATAGATGGTTGGCACTTTGATAGATATATCAATATAACTCTTCAGCAAATAAAGATAATTTTTTATCCAGGTCCATAAAAAGCATTCCAAATCCCTAAGTTGATGGATGTGTAGTGAGCTCTCTATAAGGGTGTAAAGTGCTAAAAACTATGAACGTTTCCGCAACATTCCCCTTTGCCTCTTTCGAATAAAATTTATAGGAAGATATAATAAAAGTATAACGATATAAGGGGCGTCTTTTATGAGAAAAGAGAAAAGACAAAGGCTAATTAAACAAGCAGTGAGAGAGCATGAAATAGATACACAAGAAAAGTTAGTAGAGCTGTTAGCAAAAAAGGGGGCAATTGTAACACAAGCTACTATTTCGCGAGATATTCGCGAATTAAATATAATAAAGACTGTTTCTTCAAACGGTTTAACTATATATAAAAACTTCACAGGAGATAATATACAAACTGATATGATGTTAAAGAAAAAATTGAGAGAAGTTGTCGTAAAGGTTGATTATATAAATCAATTAACCATTATTAAAACTTTACCAGGTAATGCACATGTTATAGGTGTGTTATTAGACTCTTTAGACTGGAAAGAAAAAGTAGGATGTATTTGTGGGAATGATACATGTCTTGTAATTTCAAAATCACAATCGGATAGGGAAGTTCTAGAAGAGAGATTAAAATTAATTATGTAGATAAAAAAACTACTAATACAGGATTTTATTAAAGAGTTCGTTATTACTACAGTCTTCGTAAATTGAAATAGTTAGCATTATATGAGTTTTACGTATTTAAGCAAATAAGGATGGGGTATGTATAGTGCAAGTACTTTGCTATCAGAATTTCAACAAAAAAACGTTATTCTATTTTCGATTGTCGCTCTCAAAGCTAGTTTTAACTAATTTTATTTCGTTACAGAAATAAAGCAGCTTTTCCGGAGCCTTGGTAATAAATTAAACTTTTAATTGGGATACTTTACGGTATATTGAAATTAATTGTCTTCTTAGTTGTTGAAGATACTTAATATAGAAATGATGTTGGAGTATTGAGAAAAATAATTAATTCTAAATAAGAAGTTTTAACGTAAGGTAGCTAAAATTTGAAAGTGAGTATAATTAATTGAAATTGCTAGTTATAGGAGAGGGTAAAAGTATCTTGTAAAGTAATGCATATAACATAGAAGGATATAAGAGATAGGTGAAATTTATGAATACAAGACAAAAAGAAATTTTATTTCTACTATTATCTGAATCTAACAACTATTCATTAGTACAAGACCTTGCAGATAAGGTGAATTGCTCTGAAAAAACAATTCGTAATGACTTTAAAATAATTGAGGAGCACCTTGAAAATTATTCAAGTGCGATTCTTGTTAGGAAACCGGGATTAGGTGTGTACTTAGAGATTGAGGAATATGAAAAGGTGGACTTGTTTAATAAACTTTATTGTATTCATAATCGCACAAAGTATGAATCAGATGAAGAAAGAATTCTACAAATTGCATACAACTTATTAATGAATGTAAAGGCAGTTACTGCACAGGAAATGGCATCTCAACATTTTGTAAGTCGAACGACTATAAAAAAAGATCTAGATAGAATTGAAAAATGGTTACATCATTTTGATTTAACCATTGTTTCAAAACAGCGAGTTGGGCTTATTATTGATGGAAATGAAAAGAAAAAAAGAAGAGCATTGGCTAGATTATCAGATTTGATTCGTAATTCTGATCTTACGAATCAATTTATTAAAGAACAATTTCAATATCATGAGGTTGAATTTGTTACGAACGAATTGAAAGCGTTACAAAAACGAAATGCATTGTTTTTTACAGATGATACATTTGAAAGTTTATTAGTGCATACATTGCTCATGGTACGGAGAATGAAACTTAAACAACCTATTTTAAATGCTGAAAAGGAAATTAAAATACTGAAAGAAACAAAAGAATATATATGGACATTGGAATTTTTAAAACAGTTGGAATGTGTTTTTTCAGTCCATTTTACAGAAGAAGAAGTTACGTATTTAACAGCTCATATTTTAGGTGGGAAAATCCGTTATCAAGATAAACCAATGCAGGATAGCACACTTACTGAAAGTAATCCAATTCTTTCTATAGTTATACAGCAATTAGTTAAACGTATGTCTCAGTTGTATGAAATTGATTTCAGTAAAGACAAAATTTTAATTGAAGGGTTAACGATTCATCTATATACCGCATTGAATCGCTTAAGCTATGATCTTTCTGTCTCTAATCCGATGTTACACGATATAAAGAGAATGTATCCCTATGTTTTTAATGTATTGATACAAGTATTAGAAGAGATAAACGAATCTCTAACTATATATATTCCAGAAGAAGAAGCGGCTTATCTTACTCTACACTTTGAAGCATCTGTTGAACGGTTAAATGACCAGGAAAAATCTAAAAATGTAATTATTGTTTGCCATATGGGCATTGGCATGTCGCAGTTGTTACGTACAAAAATCGAGCGTAAATTTCGTCATATCCATGTGATGGACTGTATTTCAAAAGCTGATTTACAAAGTTATATAATGAAACATCGTGATGTGGATCTCGTTATTTCAACTACTACTCTTTCAAGATTAAACATTCCTCATATAGTAGTATCCCCATTATTAGAGGGGCCAGAAGAAAAGAAGCTAGGGGACTTTATACAAAATTATGATGAGCCAAGTTATAAAGAACCAAAAGACTTTGTTATGTTCAATTATACATCACCATTTTTAGTGTTTTTACAACAGGATATACAGCACCCATATGAGCTAATTGAAAAGTTAGCGTATGCTTTGCATAGTAAGGGGTATGTAGATAAAGAGTATGCAGAAAATGCAATCATAAGAGAAAAAATGTCAGCAACAACGATTGGGGCAGGAATAGCAATTCCCCATGGCAACCCAAAATTTATTCAAGAATCAGTAATTGCAATCGCTACATTAAAGGAACCAATTGATTGGGGAGCAGAGAAGGTATCACTTGTATTTATGCTAGCAGTTAAAAGTGATGGACAAGAGGTAACGAAACAATTGTTTCAGGAACTATCCTTTATAAGTGAGCAACCATCCTTTATTCAAAAGCTTACGAAAGAAACAAATGTAATGAAATTTTTGTCCTTTTTACATAATTAACCGAAAAGTGGAGGGTCAAATAACCTGTTGTATGCTTTGGTAAAAATTATATTTTTCCGGAAGTTACGGTAAAAAATGAAATTTTTGACGTCGTAATATTGATTTATAGTAAGTGTAGGCGCTTAGTAAGAAGTGTAAGGAGGATTAAGAATGAAATTGTTAGCGGTTACATCGTGTCCGAATGGGATTGCTCATACTTATATGGCAGCTGAAAATTTGCAAAAAACAGCGGATAAATTAGGAGTCAAAATGAAAATTGAAACTCAAGGTGGAATAGGGGTAGAAAATGAGTTGACTGAACAAGAAATTCGCGAAGCAGACGGCATTATTATAGCTGCAGATAGAGTCGTAAATAAAGATAGATTTATAGGAAAAAAATTGTTGGTTGTCGGAGTGCAAGATGGTATTCGTAAACCAGGAGAATTAATTCAGAAAGTAATCAGCGGGAATGTACCTATTTATCATTCACAATCAAAAATAGTAGAAAGTAACCATCAGGAAAGAAAGCAAAATCCGATATATCGTCATTTAATGAATGGTGTATCTTTTATGGTTCCATTTATCGTAGTCGGGGGATTATTAATTGCTATTGCGTTAACACTTGGGGGAGAAAAAACTCCTGGGGGTTTAGTGATTCCAGAGGGTTCTTTTTGGAAAACCATTGAACAAATTGGTGGTGCATCATTTACGTTCATGGTCCCAATACTGGCTGGATATATTGCATATAGTATAGCGGATAAACCTGGACTTGTTCCTGGGATGATTGGTGGATATATTGCAGCAACAGGAAGCTTTTACGGAAGTGAAAGTGGTGCTGGTTTTCTTGGTGGAATTATCGCTGGTTTTCTAGCTGGTTACATAGCGTTAGGAATCAAAAAATTAAAAGTTCCAAAAGCGATTCAACCAATTATGCCGATTATTATTATTCCGGTATTTACTTCTCTTATTGTAGGCTTAGCATTTGTATTTATTATTGGTGCTCCTGTTGCACAAGTTTTCGTATCATTAACAGCTTGGTTAGCAGGTATGCAAGGGTCAAGTTCAATTCTCTTAGCATTAATTTTAGGGGCAATGATTTCATTTGATATGGGTGGTCCAGTCAATAAAGTAGCATTCTTATTTGGTTCAGCAATGATTGGAGAAGGAAACTATGAAATTATGGGTCCAATTGCTGCAGCAATTTGTATACCACCAATTGGAATGGGACTGGCTACTTTCATAGGTAAGAGGAAATTTCAAGATTCAGAGAGAGAAATGGGTAAAGCATCATTTACAATGGGGCTATTTGGTATTACGGAAGGTGCAATTCCCTTTGCAGCACAAGATCCACTCCGTGTTATTCCAAGTATAATGGCTGGTTCGATGACGGGTGCTGTGATTGCGATGATTGGTCATGTAGGAGACAGAGTAGCACATGGTGGTCCAATTGTTGCTGTGCTAGGAGCAGTAGATAATGTATTTATGTTTTTTGTGGCTGTAATTGTAGGCTCTATTGTGACAGCTGTTGTAGTAAATGTATTGAAAAAAGACGTTTCAAAGTTAGAAAAACAAGAAAATGAACAAATAAAAGAAGTTTCAGCAACAATAGAAGTACAACAACTGGAACAAGAAACTCAAGCAAGAGGCGAACAAGTAGATAAGGTAGAGATAAAAAAATTAACAGATATTACAAGTTTGGAATTAATTGAAACGGACTTAAAAGGGGAAACAAGAGATGACATCATTGATGAAATGATTAAAAAATTAAAGCATGTAGGTGCATTACATTCAGTGACAGAATTTAAACAGGCTATTATGAACCGTGAGCAAGAAAGTACTACAGGTATTGGCATAAACATTGCGATTCCACATGGGAAATCAGCTGCCGTAAGGAAACCGAGTGTGGTATTTGGAATTAAACAATCGGGCATAGATTGGAAAAGCCTTGATGGAACGGAAGCGAAGTTAATATTTATGATTGCGGTACCAAAAGGAAATGAAGGGAATGAACATTTAAAAATCCTTCAAATGCTTTCTCGAAAACTAATGGATGATAGTTATAGAGAGCGGTTATTATCTGTTCAAACAAAAGCAGAAGCATACAAACTACTAGATGAAATTGCATAGAATGGAGGATTCAAATCATGACTGAACCATTATTTTTTGCACCTGTTTTTAAAGAAAGAATTTGGGGTGGGATACATTTAACTTCTTTTGGATATGAAATTCCATCAAATCAAACTGGAGAGTGTTGGGCTTTTGCAGCGCATCAACATGGACAAAGTATTGTTAAGAACGGAAAGTATAAAGGGCTATCCTTGGGTGAATTGTGGGATAACCATCGAGATTTATTTGGAAATATGGAGGGGGAGCGTTTCCCTCTTCTTACAAAAATTTTGGATGCCAATCAAGATTTATCTGTTCAAGTTCATCCCAACGATGAGTATGCCAGCGTACATGAAAATGGAGAACTAGGAAAAACAGAATGCTGGTATGTAATCGATTCCATAAAAGACGCGGAAATTATTTATGGACATCATGCGAAAACAAAAGCAGAATTCATGGCTATGATTGAAAAGAAAGAGTGGAACCAACTGTTGCATCGCGTGAAGGTGAAACCTGGAGATTTCTTCTATGTGCCGAGTGGAACTGTTCATGCAATTGGTAAAGGGATTTTGATATTAGAAACGCAGCAAAACTCTGATACAACCTATAGATTGTATGATTATGATAGAAGAGATTCAGAAGGTAATTTACGTGATCTTCATCTTGAAAGCAGTATTGATGTAATAGAAACTCCATGTATTTCGAATCAGTTAACATTTAAAAATGAAAAAGTAGATGATTTGAGTATAACTAATTTTATTAAATGTCCGTATTTTTCAGTGGAAAAATGGGAGTTAGATGGATCAGCTAGTTTGGAACAACAAAAAGCCTTCCTTCTTGTTAGTGTAATACAGGGAGAAGGTGAGTTAATTAAAGAAGGTGAGCACTATTTCTTTAAAAAAGGAGACCACTTTATAATACCTAATTACTTTGGAGGATACAATTTGGTAGGTAACTCTATATGTATTGTTTCAAGTATATAATAAATTTTATAATTTTTATATAAAGATTATAGAAAATACTATTTAAACACAAATTAACCAGTTCCTGATTTTACGGATCTGGTTAATTTGTGTGAAGTGCATCAAGTTTTGAGGAAGTGCTTGTGAACCGTAGCATAAATAAATGAGGTTTTGTATGCTCGATTTTTAAATAATACCCAAGAAGGATTGGGTTGCAGTTATAGTAATACTCTATTTTGTATTTCTATAATAGATAATTTTTTAAAAAAACAGAATTATCTTGACAGTTATTGAATGGATTGATAAGGTTATAAAAAAATATTTCTTATCCAGAGAGGTGGAGGGACTGGCCTTATGAAACCTCAGCAACAGGTCTGCTTAAGTAGACACTGTGCTAATTCCAGCGGGTGATAATCCTGATAGATGAGAGCTTCCGTTTTTATTTGTCAGTAGCGCCCTCTTTTTTAGAGTGCGTTTTTTGTTTTTTCTGGGTAATAACTAAAGGAGAGTAGAAATGGAGAACAAAAATGGGCAAGAATTTCAAAGGAAAATGCAAGCACGTCATTTAGTCATGCTATCACTTGGTGGGGTGATTGGAACTGGCTTATTCTTAAGTTCGGGTTACACTATTCAACAAGCTGGCCCATTTGGAACAATTCTATCCTATCTGGTTGGTGCGCTAGTGGTTTATCTAGTTATGCTATGTTTAGGAGAACTTTCCGTACATATGCCTGAAACGGGCGCATTTCATAGTTATGCAGTTAAATACATTGGACCGGGTACAGGGTATACAGTAGCCTGGTTGTATTGGTTAACTTGGACCGTTGCTTTAGGTTCTGAATTTACAGCCGCAGGATTACTTATGAAGCGATGGTTTCCATCAATTAATGTTTGGGTATGGAGTGCTCTTTTTGCCATTTTGATCTTTGTATTAAATGTCCTGACTGTTAAATTTTTTGCCGAATCCGAATTTTGGTTTTCAACAATAAAGGTTATAGCTATTGCGATTTTTATTGTTTTAGGAGTAGCGGCAATGCTAGGGTTTCTTCCGATGGCTCATTCAAAAGCTGCACCATTCTTTTCTAATTTTACAAGTGGAGGTTTATTTCCCCATGGTGCTACGGCTATTATGATGACCATGCTTGCGGTTAATTTTGCTTTTTCGGGAACAGAATTAATAGGTATTGCAGCTGGAGAAACAGCGAACCCGGAAAAAATGATACCGAAGGCAATTCGAACTACTCTGTGGAGATTGATCATCTTTTTTGTAGGAACGATTGTTGTTTTATCTGCGTTATTGCCTATTTCCGATGCGGGGGTATTAGAGAGCCCTTTTGTTGCAGTTCTAGAACGAATTGGGGTGCCATATTCAGCTGACATAATGAATTTCGTTATCTTAACAGCCATTTTATCTGCGGCAAACTCAGGCCTTTATGCCTCTTCTAGAATGCTTTGGTCGCTTGCTAATAAGAATACGATATCCCCGATTTTTAGAAAAATGACGAAGCAAGGTGTTCCAATCAACGCCGTCATTTTCAGCATGGTGGGTGGAGCTTTGGCTTTGCTCTCGAGTATTGTGGCACCAGATACTGTCTATATCGTACTTGTTTCCATTTCCGGTCTAGCAGTAGTTGTAGTTTGGATGAGTATCAGTGCTTCGCAGTTCCTATTTCGCAGAAAATTTTTGAAAGAAGGAAATTCTGAGAAGGACTTGATTTATCGCACACCACTATATCCATTAGTACCAATTGCTTCTTTTATCCTTTGTCTGGCATCGTGTATTGGAATTGCATTCGATCCAACACAGAGAATTGCCTTATATTGCGCTATACCGTTTATTTTATTTTGCTATGGAAGTTATTATCTAACAAAAAATCTAAAAAAGAGGGGCGTAGATTATGTCGAACAAAATCAACCCAATTGATGATATTTTATCCCAACATTCCATTATGCTTCTTGACGGAGCATTAGCTACAGAATTGGAGGCGCATGGATGTAATTTGGACGATCCTCTTTGGTCGGCACGTGTGTTACTAGATAATCCGGAACTAATTTATCAGGTTCATTCAGACTATTTTCGTGCTGGAGCGGACTGTGCCATAACAGCAAGCTATCAAGCTACTATTAGTGGTTTTTCCAAGCGTGGAATACAAGAACAGGAAGCTTTGGAATTAATTAAGAAAACGGTGTTACTTGCAAGAAGGGCAAGAGATGATTTTTGGAAGGAAAATACACAAACGAATAGGCCTAAACCATTGGTTGTTGCATCAATTGGGCCGTACGGCGCTTACCTAGCAGATGGTTCAGAGTATGTAGGCAACTATGGTGTGACAGATAAAATATTAGCAGACTTTCACCGTTCGAGAATGTCTGCGTTAATCGAAGCAGGTGCAGATCTATTGGCATTTGAAACGATCCCTTCCCTGCAAGAAGCAAGAGTATTAGATACATTATTACGTGAGTTTCCAGAAACATATGCGTGGCTTTCCTTTTCGCTAAAAAATGAGAAAGAGATTAGTGAAGGTATGAAACTCGTGGAGTGTGCACGAGCTTTTGAGAAAAGTGAACAAATTGTAGCGATAGGCATCAATTGTGCGTCAGTAACCGTTGTGACTCGTGCAATCCAAGAGTTGAGGGCAAACACAAAAAAACCGATTATTGTTTATCCAAACTCTGGTGAAACTTATAATCCAGAAACAAAAACATGGCATGGTCATGAACAATGTAACGCGTTGAATATTCAATCTGAAGAATGGTACCAAGCAGGTGCACGTTTAATAGGTGGATGCTGCAGGACGACACCTTATCACATTGAGGAGATATCGAACAAGTGGCGTTCTTCCGAGTTTTTCTATTCAAACGAAGCAAAACAGTAATGTAATGGAAGATAATCTATCTTTGTGTGTATTTTCATGATTTAGCTTGTTCAGGAATCTACAGTTACGTTTAGTGGCACAAAATGTCTTTTCAGAGCCACAAATGTGGATGGTAGCCTCGGGAATCCAGTGGACTTTTGGGTACCTTAGGTATGGAAAGGAATCAGGGAAAATAAAAACCGCTTGTTTAATAGAAATGGTAGATAACATACTGAATCTTTTAATGAAGATGTAGTTGATCCAATTGAAAGTGAAGGGGATCAATTATTCTTAATTAAAGTTAACGAAGAGGTTAATTTAGTTATTTAAAAATAGTTCAATAACTATATGAAAATTTGTTGTGGTAAAAATCCTTGTTGTAGTAGTGAATATGGTCATATTTTTTGTAAAAAAGGATAGATGTAAACAGGTATACTCTCCTGTTCATCTATCCTTTTCTTTTTACCTTATAAAATGTGTGACATTGTATTCAATCGTATATATATAGGATTTCATTACTATTTCCTTGACTTTTATTGAACTACTCACAACTTAACGTCCTTACGGACTTTTTGAAGTGGGAGATTCCTGCGAACACCGGTGTATCTACCGGTTATCTTAGCAGGCTCTACCCGTAGTCCCTACGGTGAGAACATAAGTATCTTGTACGTTAACGCACCACACTCCCTACTTTAGCTTGGTTTTCGCAACTTCGGTAAGCATGGGGCGATAGAACGTTGAAGATTTTACGGTTGCAACGTTTTTCTGCAACCAACCTCATATCTTCAGTTTTCGAAGAGCAATCTGTACAAGTAAATGATAACAAACATGTTGGCTTATGCCAACCGACATTCATCTCCCACCTAAAATTGGTGTTTCACACCTTCACATTTTTGAGGAAGGAGTCTTCTGTCGGAAAACGATAAAACGATAGGGTTTATTGGGTTTGCGTATTATTAAGAGTATTCTTGTATTTTAGGAATGCTTTACCCCACAAAATGAAAGTACACTTTGTTTCCATTCTTAAGTTGATAGATGTGTGGTGCCCCCCTGTAAAAACGTAATTGTATTGTAGAAAAATAAAATAGAAGGATTACTTACCTTTAGTAAATATGAGAACTTTATATTTTTATTATTTACGATTATGCAATATCAGATCTCAGATATACATTCGCTCAGTTGCACATTAGGATATATAAAAATCACGTAAACTCCAGATGAACTTCACACTCGAATAGAAAATCCGTTATATAATAACTATAGAATTTATTAATGTTACATTAATTTTTATCTATTGAGATATATAAAATATAAAATTTCGATACGGAATACTAGGGTAAATAACTTCTTATAAGAAAGTAATAAAGGAGAATAGTTATGACAAGCACAGTACTGGAATCAAAAAAAACTAATATTACTGAAGAAGATGTTGAAATTTTAAAAATAATGGCGCATCCAATTCGTTTACGTATTGTAAACGAGCTAAGCAAACATAATACTTTTAATGTTTCGCAGCTAACAAAAATTTTAGAGATACCCCAATCATCTGTTTCACAACATTTATCGAAAATGAAGGGTAAAGTACTAAAAGCTGAACGTAAAGGCTTAGAAATTTATTATTCAATTCGTAATAACAAAGCAACTCAAATTGTCGGCATACTTGGATATTAAGCCATATATACAATTGCGTAAAGATAGAGTAGTACCTGAAAAGGGTGCTACTCTTTTTGGACTCTATAAACACAATATGACAAATGTTACTTTTCCATAAAAGAACAAGAACAAACTAGGAATTATTTTTTCCTACATCGAATTTAAAAGTACAATAGATGCCAGACACCTGGATGTACATAGCTAAAAGCAACTCATCAAACGCTGGAGGGATACAATGTCTTATAAAACGATTCATACCGATTTTCGAAATGACTATACAAATGCTCGAGATGCCTTGTTAAATGAAGGAATCGTTGAAATTGGCCATGTCCAATATGAAAGTCAAAAAGGACTAATCATACGTCCTGCCTACGAAATAGAAGGAGAAATTTATTTTTTCTCGGGAATGAAAGCAGCGGGAGAAACGATATACAGTGTACAATTACGCCCTTTTAATGAGCTAAAAGGGGCGGATTACATTCCACTAGAAGAAAAATCTTGTATAACTGTGTAAATGAGAGAGGTATAGCTATTAGCAGGGATCAAGATGAGCGGTATTATATTTTACAAGAACGTGTAAGTTTGCAAACATACTTAGACTCCTTAAACCCGAACGTTTCTGACAACTACAACAAAGAAAAAAGTATGAACGAGCTGCAAAATCAAAGCCTCATTCGATAACATAAATCTAGTCTTGGTAAAATAATTACTAATTAGTATTCAAAAGGGAAGTAGCATGTTTCTTGATGTACTGACCTTAGAAGAATATCGAACAGTATTAGATACGAAGATTCAAACTTAGGTGACGATACTTAAAAGACATTTATGGAAACAAACAACAAAATGCTGAATAGCAAAAAGTTCCAGTTAAAGTAGGAGATTATATCGAGTTTACCCATATAGAAAGGGAAGCAGTAAATGAAAAGACATGGGCTACACTTACTAACCCTGAGAATAATAAACAAGAATATATAGGCAAAAAAAGAATCTATCAAGTTACTTCAACGGGATTAAACAAAATAGATTAACATGAAAAACATTCAAATTATTAGTTAGATGCTTAATAGTCGTTCATTATGAACGGGCTATTTGGCTTTTATTTAAAATAAAGTGAAATTAATTTTAAAAATATGTTTAAGGACCGATTGATGTTTAGATGTTATAGATTTGAGAAAAAAGAAACAGAATAATAAGGTATTTGTTGATAAAGATCTTTATTTATTACAAATTTTTACATATTTAGTATGATGTATATGAGTGCTATATATATTAAGGGAGGAATGGGAATGAAGAGGTTCATAACTCATGCAAATGGTAATAAGATCTTTAAAAAGTTAGTTTTAATGGTGTTGCCAATGGTTCTAATGATAATGATGATAACCCCCTCGAATGGTGCATTGGCAGCCGACCAATCAAATACCGGTTCACTAAAAGGTGTGAGTCTATTTAATGGAAGCTGGACTGTTGCTATACAAGCTGCAAATTTACAATATGTTTCTGCTGAGCCATCGGGCAATGTAGTAGCAAATCGTAGTGCAGTTAATGAATGGGAGAAATTCGAATTAATTCCGACTGGGGAATTATATACGTTTGCTTTAAAAGCAAAAAGTAATGGAAAGTACGTTTCGTTTGAGCCAAATGGTAAAGTAGTAGCAGATCGTACATCAATTGGAGCATGGGAAAAATTTATCTTATATAATGGTGGAGACAATAGGATATATGTATTACAAGCGTTAAGTAATGGTAGATTTATATCAGCAAATGGTGGTAGAGAATTAACTGCTACTAGTTATGTAGCTGGAAGTTGGGAAAGATTTGTTATTGTGTATTTCTAAATTTTGAAGTGTTTTATATATAAATAATAATGACTGGTTTAGTTCATATGCATGCTAAATAAAGAGTTAAGTACTTAATACAAGTGTATATTAAGGTGTAAAAAGGATTGCAAGTAATTGTCAGTCCTTTTTGTATGTTAAATAAATAATTACTGAGGATGTAATGAGAAGAAAAAGAACCCTATAGGGTTCTTTTTCAAGGCATATTAACAGTAAGGAGAATCATGAAATGCTACTTCAAATCTTTATTAGGGGAAAGATTTTGAAAAAGCTTAACATACATCTACTTTTACATAAATGTAAGATATAGTAAATTGATAATCTTCATACTTACTATTACTAATATTCAATTAAGATAGTTAACACTATGTGTATAGTTTTAACTGATATTTAGTGTAGTATACATCTAGAAATCTAGTATTAGATTACAATTGTCAAAAAAGCTAATAGATTTATCATTTCAAATTCTCACTAATATATAAACGATTCTAATTGAAATGGGGTGTGTATTAACTCTTATAAGCCGAAAGTAAATAAAATAAACAAAGACCCTGTAAAAAATACAGGGCCGGATACAGAGTTAAGGGAACACATAGTTTCTTAAAAACATAATAGCATATATGTTTTGTGTAGCTATATGAGGATTTTGACAAAATTAACAACAATACAGAAAATCTTTTAGAAAACAAATATATTGATAGAAATATGATTTGGAAGTGAACAATTTACAAGTTGATATAGACGAAAAATCTTGAGCACCATGATCAAATTGTCTTTAAATAAGAGATTTAGGTTAGTGAAATAGTTGAATCATCCTGAAAAAGAAAAATGTTTTTTAAATTAAAAGAAGAAAAGGCACCTTTTAAGTGTCTTTTCGTTAAAGCAAAGCATTATTCTCTCAAAGGAATCACTAAAACAATATGTGATTCCTTTGAGAAATGCTAGATTAATTTCTAATGGTCCCAGTATCTTTTATTTTGACGTGTGTCTTTACATTTATTTTAGCCTCTGCTAACGCTTGTAACCAATCTCCTTTTACTTTTTTCCATTCTTTATATTGAAAAGCTCTAGCATATAGGGATAATCCGATTGGATCAATTTTATTCTGCTGTATTTCACCCAACATATTTTGTAATTCCTTATTAATCTCTTTTCCGATAGCTTTTTCTAAATTATTTATGTTTTTTTTGTTATCATAATGCTCCTTAATTAAATTCGCATTGGTTTTTTCTACTAACGCTACATTAGCGTTTATATCGAGATTAAATAAAAACTTCCCGTTTTTAAAATTAACATCTATCTTCCTTGTCGCATTCTGTAGGAAGATGGAAGTGTTTGTTTTTTTGTTGGATTTTTTAGGAGGAAGCGCAAGGTGTAGTATCATCCGGCCAGTATTTTTTGACTTATTTATAAGATTGAAGAACTTAACATCTTTTTTAGGGATACGAGTTAAAAATTTTCCTTGACGATCTAAAAGTGCAATTCCTATCGTGTCAATTTCATTCTTTGTTTTTTTTATAACTGGAATAATTTGCGTCATTCCTTCTTCATTTTGTTCTCTCATTAATTGTTGAATTGTAGAAGAGACGGATTGGTTATTTTGAATAGATGATTCAATTACACCATTTATATAAGATGAAAGTGATGGTTTACTAGGCTTGTGAATTTTAAAAATTTCTTCTGCAGGTCCATCTACAAGTACTACTTTAGCATTAATGGTAGCGTAAGGATCACGGTAAGAAGAATCAAGCTCCTGCAACCAATTTGCTTCTTGCGCTAATTTTTTCCCAATTAAAATGATTTCAGCTTTGGAAGCTGTCATAAAGCCTGTTAACTTCGTATCTATCTTACTGAATCCAGTATATACAGTTGATGCTTGTGTCCAATGTTCTATAGTACTTTTTGACTGTTTATGATGAAAGAGTGGTATGCTTGTTCCAACTTTTATGTCTCCATTAGGGGTTCTATCCAAGCCAATTAACAGGATTAATGAAACCTTCTCAAGAGGAATTCTCTGACCACAACCAATAATATATACACAACAAATTACAATCCATATCCATTTTCGAATCAAAGTTGTTTCCTCCTAGTAATCCAAGTAAAAAGAATACTGTAAGCGAAAAATAAGATGGGTAATACAATAAAGAAAACGACATTTAAGATATCCATAAGAGAATATATAAACAAATATTGATCCACATTGGGATTTAGAAAAATAAATAAGCCGACTATTAATACCATAAAACCAAACAGCGCCCAATTGCGAGCGTTTTTTTGAAGTGAAATGGTCACAGAATCAAAACTGAAAAATAAATATGGGTATATTGTAGTGGAAAATACAATTAAATAGTAAGCAATATATATAATTTCTAATCGTTCTATGAAGGAAAAACGAACCCCTTTTAACAGATGAAATACTGGCCAAATTACGTCTTTTATCCCCTCTGGACTAAAGTATATATAAGAAAGAATAGTCACATATAGGTAGAAAAACATGGTTCCAGTATTCGCAATTAGTAGTCCCTTAATAGCGTGTTGTTTTTTTTGTAAGAACGGATAAATAAAATATGCAATTTCTAAACCAGCATAAGGGGTAATGGTTTCTTTCGTTGCTTTTACAATAGGGTATATACCATCTTTAAAAATAGGTAGTAGGTGTAAAGGAGCATACATACTCTTTAATGAAAAAAGAAGAAGTAATGGCATCCAAGTAGTGAAGAAGAAAACAAGCATAGAATAACTAGTAAGAGCCCTTAACCCACTCAGGGCTAAAATAATAAAAGGCAATAATAATAATATGGTGATTTGATAAGTGGGAATGGAAGGAAATATCCACACTTTTACAATATCAGTTGCCTTTAATAAAGTATTAAAGCCAGCAAAAAATAGATAACAGGCATATAAAAGAAAAAGAATCGTCCCTAGCCATTTACCAAAGTATGTTTTTAAGATTTGTGAGAAATTTTTTTTTGGATTTTTTTGTAACATTACTATAATAAATACACCGATTATAGAAGTAACCATCCATCCAAGAATGATTGAAATCCAGCCATCTGTACCAGCAGTAGTAGCAAGTGGGCTTGGCATAATTAACATACCAGATGCAAGTTGCAGCGAATGGATGAAAATAATAAACTCGAATAAAGTTATATTTTTGAATTTAAGATTCTCCATGTTAACCACCTTCTTTTTTCTTTCTTTGTTTCGGCTGCCCTGTACTCGAACGGCTGGTAAGCATAGAAATAGGAAATCTTACAAAAGAATCTTTTAACTCTTGGAGACGAAATGGCGCGATTGGCAATCCATATGGTGAACCATATGAATTTAGTGAAACAAAATGAGCAAATAAGAGCATTAATCCACTAACAATACCTACAATCCCATAAAAGTAAGCCAATAACATCATTGGAAAACGAATAAGGCGTATAGAACTTGATAAATCATAATTAGAAACAATAAATGAAGCAATGGCTGTAATAGATACGATAATAACCATAACGTTACTAACAAGACCAGCTTGAACAGCCGCCTGTCCAATTACAATCCCTCCAACTATTCCAATGGTTTGTCCAATTGGTTGTGGTAAGCGAATACCAGCTTCACGTAGCATTTCTAGTGTGATTTCCATTATAAATGCTTCCAGGAGGGGAGAGAAAGGAACTTTTACTCTTGACGTAGCAATGGAAGTGTATAAATCTATAGGAATGATTTCAAAGTGAAAAGAGACTATAGCAATATAAATTGCGGGTAAAAAAATCGCTATAATAAATCCTGCAAATCGTAATAAACGAAAAAACGATGCAATGAGCCAATGTATATTATAGTCATCTGGGGTTTGAAAAAATCCAATTAAATTCATTGGAACAATCATTGCGCCAGGAGATCTATCAACTAATACTGCTATTTTCCCATCCAGTATATGATTTGAAATAGCATCTGGGCGTTCGCTTAAATAAGCCTGTGGAAAAGGAGTCCAATTTTGATCTTTTGTATAATTAGATAGTTCTCCAATACTCAATACCGCATCCGTTTTAATATTACAGATTCTAGTTTCTATTTCTTTGACTACATCTGCGTTTGCTACATCGCCTAAGTAAATCAAATAGACTAAAGAAGTTGCTCGCTCTCCAATCGCCAGCTTTTTGATTTTCAACTCTGTAGAAGGAATATATCGACGAATAAGACCTATATTTTTTGTAGCATTTTCAATAAACCCATCATGCGATCCTTTAATAGTAACTTCTGAAATTGGCTCTTGAATTGCTCTCTCTGCCCAGCCTTTTGTATTTATTAGAAGTGAACGATTTTCTCCTTCCATAAATAGTACACATTGACCTTCAAGTAATCCTTCTTTAATTTCATTCCATGTATATACTATTTTGGTATGAGTAGCGATAATATATGAATTAAATATTTGACTGTCTTCATTTACTTCTTGTAATAATGGTGTAACAACATTGCCTTTTAAAGCAACACCATCAGTAAGGCCTTCAAAGTAATATAGTAGAATATTCGTATTTGTTTTTAATTGCAAAGGGTGTTCAATTAAATCTGCACTAATATCAAAGATGTTATCTAATGTATTTTTAAGTTCTTTTAAGTTACTTGTTTGGATCTTTTCAATGTTTTTATCTGTTTTAGTTTCTAAGATCTTTTCATTTAAAGACAAAATTGACACCTCTTTAATATATAACGATTAGTTGTATTTATTATTTTTATAAGATGGAATTTTATTCACAAATTTAAACAAATTGGGAACGGAAATTAATAATTGAGAGAAAAAAAGTAGAGGTGATTTGCGGGGGAATCTAAGTATCAAGATAGAATTGAAATTGGAATGATTATAACAAAAAAGAACCCTTGATAGGCTCTTTTTCATAGTTGGTAAATAGATTATCAACAATAGATGGCGTTTAAGGTAGTAATTTAGATGTCTTTAAGTTCATCAGCTGAATTTTGTAGGAAGAATTCTTTTTTCATATCTTAATGCTCAATTAAAAAGATATTACATTTATTTGGGTATTCTAGTGTAATTAAAGTTTGCGCGCTAACAAATTTTGTTTAGGGACAAAATGTTTTTTTCTGAATTAACAGAAAAATGCATGCGCAAAATTCCTATTAGTTATTTTGGTAGGTATCAAATATTGCCTTGGCCTTATTTTCTTGAGATTACCGTACGTTTATATGTTTCTAAGGGAAAGAAATACTTGCATTTTTATTACCATCTATTGTTTGATTAAGATGGTAACATGAAATTGAAACGTTTACAACTAGGAAATAAAGAAAAAATATTAAAATACGACTTTTTTCGACAAAATTTCTACGTTGATATCTCATATTTTTATAGGAAAAGGTGGAGGGAAGCGTACCTTTTCCTATAAGATGTTTTGTAATAATTAGATATAACTAAAGTAATAATAGCCTAAAATTAAAATGAAATTCCATGACTTTGAGCTCAAAGTCATAAAAACTATTGATAACGTTATAATTGAATTTTTGAACCGTAAAAGTATTAAAAGTAAGGTCAAACTTTAGTCCACTTTGCGTTTCTTCCTTTTGTAACTAGCTTAATATGGCCAAATAATTGCAACGAGTTTAAAGCCTTACTAATTGTACTCTCTGCAATGTCTGGATATCTGTTACGAATACTTTCCTTAGTAAAGGGTTGTTTTTGTTTAAGTATAAAATCCTGAATTCTCTCGACTTTAGTATGTTTACATATAGAATCAAGAACAGTGTTATGCAGATCTTTGTAAGCCTCTAATATAATAGTTAAAAATGTTTTTAACCAAAAGCTACTATTGTGTTCCTCGCAGTACCAATTTACCGAAGATTTATAAATTGAATTGTAATATTCAGATTCGTTTTTCTTAATATACTTATCCAAACATACATATTTTACAAATGTATGTCCACTCTTAATTAGCAGCAACTGCATTAACATAAATGCTAGCCTACCATTACCTTGATTGAAAGGGACTATGCAATAAAAATTTAATATAAAACGAGCTATTAATAAAAGTGAATGTAGCTCCTTACTAGTATTTAATGAGTTGTATTGATCACATAATTGCTCCATAAACTGTGGAATGAGTTCATACGGAAGAATGCGGTAACTATTCAAGTGCATTCCATGCTCAGGAATACCTGGAATAATAAAAGGTTTTTCACGCCATTTGGCACTGTCAGAGGTAAGGTAATGTATTAGTTGAAAATGTAATTCCTGTATAGTTGCTGGATTAATTGATAAAGTACAGGAGTTTTTATGTACAAAAGAAAGTGTTTGATAATAACAAAAAATAGCATCTTCTGAAATGTTTTGAGGTACTATATCATCTAAAATAAGTTCTTTTAATCTTTTATTAGGAACTTTTATATCCTCAAAAATAGTAGTGAAATTTTTTATGTAATGTAGTGGTATAGTTTTTTCTAAACTATTAAATATGTCAGGATTTTGTTCCTGATAAGCAGCTAATTTTCCTTTGAATTCGCTAATTTCACTTATTAAATTGAGTAACCTCCTTTTTAATTCAATATTTTTATACTTATCATCAAAAAAATCTCTCATTTTTGTTCCCCCTGTAACCCCTTAACACGTTGTTGCATATATCATTCCATTCTAAAGGTATTTCATGACCTCATTATAAAATAACGACAATTTTGTTCTAATTTTGATCATGTTTTAGAATCTATATTTTTATTTGTTAATAAAAATATAGATTCTAAAGAAGAATCGTTAGGATTCAATTTTAATAGGCATAATCCTAACATCAAATGTACAAATGTACAATAAAAAAATAAAAAAATATAAAACTATCGACACTTTTGAAAGAGTATTTATAGGATTATTAAGTAGCTATAGACGTGTTTTAGTTTAAAAGTAAATATTGAAGTGGTAATAAAGTTTTCATGGCTGAAAAAAATAAACTATTAATTTGTGACAGTTATGTGCCTAATCTATTCATTTGGTATGATGAGAATTCCAAAAATAAATCCTAATGAGCTTAATTTTCTATAGTTAGCATAAAGATTAGGGGCGGTATGTTGATGAAATGTACCATTAAATATAGAAATATGTAACGTTAAACACTTGTATTGTAAAATAGTTTGACATAAGTTAATTTAAATATTAGGTACAGGAACATTTAATGAAAATTCAGTAATGTACCCTTTAAACGTTTCACCCTAAAAAAGTATTAAAAGCATACTGAATTTTTTCCTTTGCTTCTGTACCTTATTAGGTAAAAATAATACAATAAATTGTTAGAATGTTATGGGGAAAATTGGGTTTTTAATTCTCTTTTTCTTATCTTACATAATCAATCTCTTGATGATTTGTTTAAAATAAGGATTAACAGGGTAGGAGATGACTATTAAAAAGGACTATAAAGTTAAGTTGGACAAACGATCAGGAAAACGAAAGGTTAATTTCGTCGTGTAACTGAGAAGCTCCAACTTTATGTTTTGCCAAGTGGTGGGTAGTTCATTCTGCCTGGTAATTTTAATCTATGAGTTTGAACATCCTTAAGCAAATCAATATATAAATTACAGTAGTTATGTGGTTATAGGAGTAAATGTCTAAGATTAAAGGATTTGTGTGCATTCACAATGTAAATATAAGTAGAGTATTTATTGTGTTTTTTAAGGTTTAGAAAATATGTGTGAATTTAGCTTTAGAAATGACTTATTTGCAAGTTATATAATAGGAATGTGAAGTCTGTAAGAAACTGATATTATCAGTTCCTTACAGACTTTTTTACTTTAAAAGTATATTTTTTTACATAAGGTTAAATATAATTCTTTAAATTAATATTTGAATTTTTTTGTGAAATTAAGTGAGGTTTTCATTCCTCTATTAATACATAATGTTACAAAATAGACTTATTGTATTTATTTTATTTTTATATGAGATTAAAAATAATAATAAACGTACTAATGTATGAGAGGTATTAGTATATTTATTAGTAATTTGCTGGTTTATCTCTATATTGCTATTATATTAGCGATAACTATAATATATTGAGGGGACAAGAATGAATTTGAAATTTACATCTAAATTTGAAAGATTAAGAAAAAGTAAAAAAAGCATTGGTGCTTGTGTTTTAGCTGCAGGGGTAACGGCTATTACTATGATTCCTCAAAGTGCTTATGCACATGGATTTGTTGAAAAGCCAAGTAGCCGTGCTGCTTTATGTAGTCAGAATTATGGAGCATTGAATTTAAATTGTGGAAATATAATGTACGAACCTCAAAGCCTAGAAGCACCTAAAGGATTCCCAGATGGGGGACCGATTGATGGGAAAATCGCTTCGGCAGGAGGACTGTTTGGAGGAATTCTTGACCAACAAACATCAAATCGCTGGTTCAAAAACACGATTAAGGGTGGAGCAAATACCTTTACATGGAAATATACAGCTGCACATCCTACAAGTAAATGGCATTATTACATTACAAAAAAGGGATGGGATCCTAATAAACCATTAACACGTGCTGAATTAGAACCAATTGGAACTGTGAAACATGATGGTTCTGCTGCATCAAATAATATAACACATACAATTACTGTACCAACTGATCGCAATGGTTATCATGTTATTTTAGCTGTATGGGATGTATCAGATACGTCAAATGCGTTTTATAATGTAATTGATGTAAATCTAGTAAATAATGAAACTCCCGATACAGTAGCTCCAAGTCAACCAACTGAATTAAATGCGTCTAAAGTTACTGCCAATAGTGTTGCACTAACATGGAAGGCTTCTACGGATAATATAGGTGTAAAGGAATATCAAGTGTTACGCAATGGGGAAGTAATTGATACGGTACCAGGTACAACATTTATTGATAAAAAACTAAAAGCAAATACGGAATATACCTATACAATAAAGGCGTTAGACTCTGCTGGAAACATATCAAAAGAAAGTGAAGAACTAAAGGTTAAGACAACAAATGAAATCCCAGATATAGAAGCTCCGACTCAACCGAAAGGATTACATAGTATGAGTACAACAGCAACAACTGTTGACTTGATGTGGAGTCCGTCTGAAGATAATGTAGGTGTAGACCATTATATTGTATATAGAGAAAGCTTTGGAGTTATGAATAAAATTGGGGAAACGGATAATACATCCTTTATGGATAAAGAATTAAAGGCTAATACATCGTATAAATATGTAGTGACGGCGGTGGATTTAGCTGGAAATGAATCTAGTAGAAGTGATGTATTAAATGTAATAACAAAGTCAGAGGATTCCACATATGAAAAATGGGATGCGAGAAAAGCATATACAAAAGGTGATAGAGTAGTACATGAGGGAAAAGTGTATGAAGCAGTTCAAGATTATCAAGGCAATGGTGACACAAATTGGATTTTTTCCCTATCGCTTTGGAAGCCAGTTTTGAATAAATGATAAGTGGGAAAATGTAGTTAACATTTTTGAATTTTTCTTTGAGAGTAAAGGTTCGTTCCAAATATAAATCCCTTAATAGTTTAAATGATTTAAATAATATACTAATAAATTTAATCACCATCCTAATGTTTACGAAATGAAAGCAGAAAAGAATCCCAATGGTATTCCATCAAAAAGGAACTCCAAGGGATTCTTTTATTTTCTAATTTGTAATAGCGTATATTTTTACAGTGAATTTGCTAGTGGCACCAATTGGACTTGCGATATAATATTTAGTATTTGTGTAAGCCCCAGTCCTAGATCCATGTAGAATATTTTTTCAACGAATAGAATCGGCACCCAAGGAAACATCAATCATTACATTGAAAGAGATAGTAGAAGGATGATCTTTCTCTGAAGGCTCAATAATCCATTTTAATTCTTTAGTCCCTACAGATAAATTATCAATTTTAAATTTTTGACTAGAACGATTTTTTTGTCCAGATAAAGGACTAGATTCGGATGGAATTTGCGAAATTAATATCTCTTTTCATTCGAGGTATAAGTGATTATAAATTGGCACTGGGTGTTATGGTGACAGGATTTATCTTCGCAGGGGTGATAGGCTTTAATTCAGCAACAGAAACTTATCAAAATGTGTATAGTATCGATTGCAGCAAAACATTACCTACTGCTTGGTACAAAAATGACTTCCCATCAAGAGGATCATTGCCAAATACAATGGTGAAATGTGGATATACATTTTATTTGAAGGATGCATATGAAACAAAAGATAAGTTTGGTAACTTAACAAAAGACTGGACAGGTATTTACAAGCGTTAATCATGAGAGAAAACGGCACCTTTCAAGTGTCGTTTTTTCTATAGATGTAAGTTTAAATCCTAGTTAAAATAAAACGAAACGATAAAACCCTATTTTTACCCCACAAAAAAACTCCATTTTGAGCAATCTCTCATTAAAATGGAGTTATCTTTTTTATAATTATAGGAATGCTTGTAAGAAGGTGTATTCTTTCCTTCAACCTCACACTGTACTAATCTAATACAGAAAACCCTATAGCTTATCGAAAACGGAAGAAGCCGCAGTACTTACGATGTAGTTTTTACTTTTTCCATAAATTCTTTATTTAATTTCAAACCTTTTAGATACGAAGACATAAACGTACTACCTGTTTCTCCTTTTGTTAATTTAGGATCAGAAAACAGTGCATCTAGTGCTGCGTCAAACTCTTTATTTGCTTCTTTAAACTTTTCCGCTGCCTCATCTAACTCTTTAGGCGGAACTATAGCTATTATGTTTGTTAGATGCCCTCTAGCCTTGTTCACAAGGTCCATGACAGCAAGATGATCTACTTTACCATCAACTGTAGGAACTTGCGCGTCTTTAAAGCACTCAAGAAATTCTTTTATTTCTTTTTGATATACTTTAATGTATTCTTCTCTTGATACTCTACGTAAATCACGATTTTTCTTATAAAGTTTTTCGCGAGCATCAACTCCTAACTTTTCAAGAAATAACTTGTCATATTTATCGTATACTTCTTTGTCTTTATCACTATAGTCATCAAATATAGATGATGTACGGCTAAGTTTTTTTTTCGCCTTTTCAAGGTTTTCAATCTCTAGATCCAATTTTTTAACGTATTCTTTGTGTGCGTCTTTCCATTCAGAAGGGGCGGATAGTTTCTTAGAATCTTCTAAAAGAGAGAGGCGTTTGTCAATGTTCTCTTTTCTTTCAGCAACCGATAGAGATTTGTCATTCCCTTTTTCTATCCCTCCGCTAACATCAACCTCTTCTTTTGATACAGCATCCAAGTACTCCTCTGCCGTTAATGTTGAACATGCAGACAAGAGTAGCATTGGAAATAGAAGTGTTGCTATAACTTTACGTAACTCCATACATTTCTCCTTTCGAATATACACATTAAATACTATTCTAACATACAAGCGTTCGATTGCGCACAAAAAAGGTGCTACAAATAGGGAACATAAAAGGCTGAGTGCAGTCTATATACTTTGTTATAATTTTTTTGTAATATTCAATATTTTATCAATATTTACAACTAACTTTACCATTGCAATTATTGCTCGAATAATTCCTTCTATTTTTCAGCTGCTTTTACAATGGCTGCTAACTCAGTTAGCAAAGAAGAAGCGCCAAAAGCTGTTTCAAAAGTTTTTATTGGAGTATCTGCGGGTAAGGAGGGAAAGTGAACTTACCTCATAGATTAGCGATGGCACCTATGACACATTGCTATTTTTTTAAGATTGAATAGATTTATTGAACTATAAATCATCTGCCGCCTTACTGTAATTAAAAGAATGGTGAATTGTCATGAGTTGTCTTCGCTGAAATAACCAAATGGAATATATGACATAAAACTTTAACACCCTCTTTTAATTCTTTTTCACTCATATAAGAATAACTTAATCTCAAATGATGATTTTCTAATTCTTCCGGATAATAAGCCGAACTGGGCAAAAATGTGACTTTTTTCTTTTGTTCTTCTATAAGAATAGAATATGTATAGTCCAAAGAGAAAGAGAACCATTTTATAATTTTGATAAAACTAAAAAAGGTTTATAAAGTGGCGTGTTTTAAAACTATATAAGTTATTATATAGCCTCTTTCTGTCTTGCCCCCCATAAAATAGATTTCCCCCAATAACCCACGAAAATAAACATTTTTTGAAAAATTTATAAAAAGAAAAATCGACAAAAATCTCTAAGAAAAGGCTCTATACTGGGTTTTTAAAAAATCCTAATATAAAAACTTAAATAAAATAAATACCCATAATTCTTCCTAGTATTGTTTTATCAGGAAAAATTTAACTTAATTTTCTGAATAAATTTTATCTATAAATACAATTTTTTTATTAATCAGAAAATTCTACTTTTATGCTAATATTGGTTGTGCAGCTCTGTTACAAACATCTGGAATACAAAATTATCTATAAAAGGGGGAATGTGAAATGGAAAAGGAATATATTCATGAAGAAATGTTAGAGCTTGAAGATCTTGAATTAGATGAAGAGGATTTACTAATTCGTGCAGGCAAGACATTAGGTTAATTTTTAAAATAAGGAGGTTACATATGCAGTTTAACTGTATATGTAACTTTTTTTAAGGTAGGGTATACAGTATGAAAGAAAATAAGATTATTTTATTATATGAAAGATTTATTGAATTAGACTATGAAGAAGAGTTAGATAAAGTACCAAAATTAAAAAACAGAGGGGTACTTTTGAATTTTTGGAAAAAATGGTATGAAATTAGTGAAAAACAATTTGAATTTATAATTTGGAAATCCATTAATACTGTAGATACTTTAGATGATCTAGTCAAAATAACTGGGACTTTAAGTTTGGCTTTAAGATTATTAAAAGTATTAAAAGAAAGAAATTTAGTTGAAATTATAGAAAATAAAATAAGGTTTTCACAAGATTTAACAAGTAGTATTTTATATGAACCAACCGCTTTTCTTAATACAGTATATACGAATAAAATAAACAAAAAAAATTATGCTCAATTTAAAGCTACTTGGGATAGTTCACTGAGGAGAGCTGAAATAATAAATCAAGAGTTATCATCTAATAAAAATATCTTTTTTTGCGGAGACGATGATTATACAAGTTTGGCCCTTGAACAATATAAAAACAGAGAAATAAGTGTAGGAGATATTGATGAAGAATTAATTGAATATTTGGAAAATGAAAGTAATGATATTAATTTTTATAATTTTGATGTTAGAAATGAAGTTATAGAAGATTTAAGGAATAAGTATGATGCAATACATTGTGACCCTATAGATGATGGTAGAGGGTTAGATTTGTGGTTAAATAGAGCTAATGAATTATTAAAAGGTCAAAAGGGTGATTTAATTTTTTTAAATATAAGTGTTAAAAGATTAGGTAATAGGGCTGTTTATTTACAGAATTTTTTGACATCTTTAGGCTTTTATTTAAAAGAAATTATTCACGATTTAAGTTCTTATAAAGTGGCTGAAGAGCCTTACATTGATGAAGAATTAATAAAAGAAGACTTAGATGGCATTGGTTTTTCTCAAGATACATTCCATAATTTATATATCCAAACAGACATGTTGGTTTTTGTACGATTAATAGATAAACCAATCCTCTTTCCGCAAGAATATTATGAGATTAGAAGAAAAATATAAAATAACTGCGAGGTAAAATAATGTATGTTTTAGGAGTCAATGGATGGGACTTTGATGTTCATGATGCAAGTGCGTGTTTATTTTATAATGGTAAATTAATTGCTGCAGCTGAAGAAGAAAGGTTTATTCGTCAAAAAAAGGCATTAGATAAAATTCCATATAATTCAATAGCTTATTGTTTAAAGGAAGCTAAAATTACTCCAAATGAAGTAGATCATATTGTTATGGGATGGAATGTAGAACAACTATATTTTGAAAAGTATTCAAAGAAGCTTAACAAAGAAGAATGTCTTGAAAAGATTTTTCCGAAGGGAATTTTTAAGAGAGATAAAGATCCTCAAATCCATATGTGTTCTCATCATTTGGCACATGCTTCTGGTGCGTTCTTTAGTTCGGGATTTAATGAAGCTACCATAATAGTTATTGATGGAAGTGGAGAAGATGAGTCAATAACTATAGCAAAAGGAAAAGGTAATACAATAGAAGTACTAGAAAAATACCCATTGGAACATTCTTTAGGTATTTTTTATGAAGCATTAACTGTATTCTCAGGTTTAGGGAGGCATAATGAAGGGAAGTTAATGGGCCTATCTTCATATGGGGACGAAATATTTGAATTTCCTGAAATACTAGAAAATCCTTTGAAACCAAATAAAAATCCAGTTAGTATGAATGGTAAATATTTTTCAGTATTAAAAGATTGGATAAAAGTTATTAATAGTATAACAAAGATAGCTCCTAATTATATTAGTTATGAATATAATCCAATAGATTCAATACTATTAATGAATTCATCAGTAATGGAATATAAAAATATTGCAGCCTCAGGTCAGGCAGCCTTGGAAAGAGCAATTGTTAAGCTTGTAAAAAAAGCTGTTAATCTAACTGGAATAGATAATTTGTGTCTTTCGGGAGGAGTAGCATTAAATTGTATAGCGAATAGAATTATAGCTGATTTACCAGAAGTGAATAATTTGTTCATTCAACCAGGTGCTTCAGATAGTGGGGTAAGTATTGGAGCAGCTACATGGTTTCTTGCCGAAAATGGTATAGCGCCTATGTTCACTGAAAATCATGTATATTCTGGTCCGGAATTTCCTGATTCTAGTATCTTAAATATATTAAAAAAATATAATTTATCATATATAGAATTAGGTTCTAATAAATATGATAAATGCTCCGAGTTATTAATTCAAAATAAGATAATAGGAAGATTTTCTGGAAAGATGGAGTTCGGTCCTAGAGCTTTAGGAAATAGAAGCATAATAGCTAACCCTCAGAATAGGGATATGTTAAATAAAGTAAATACTATTAAGAAAAGAGAGCAATGGAGACCATTGGCTCCTAGCATCATAGATGAAAACGCTTCTGTAGTATTGGAAGAAAAAATAAATAACCCTTATATGCTGTTAAATTCTACTGTTAAAAAAGAGGTACGTCATTTAGTTCCAGCAATAGTTCATGTTGATGGGTCAACAAGAGCTCAAGTAGTTACAAGGGAAATGAATTCTGATTATTATGAAACAATCTATAACTTTTACCAAAAAACAGGAATTCCAGCAGTTATGAATACATCGTTTAATGTAGGAAAAGAACCAATTATATGTAACCCAAGTGATGCTATTAGGTCATTTTATGGATCAGAGATGGATGCCCTTTTATTAGGTTCATTTTTAATTCTTAAATAAAGGAGGAGAGATTTTGAGAAATAGAAATTATTCTAATCTACAGGATGAAAGGGTAAAGGATTTGGTACTTAATAAAAAAGGTTATCCTAACTACCCGGAATATATACTATTAGATTTAATAAAAGAGGAAACAATTTTTAAACGAGGAGCTTGCTCAAAGTATATTCATCACGAAGAGTTCAATACATGGCAGGAATATTTTTGTGGGGAATATTACGAAAAGCCTCAAGGGAAAAGAATTGCTTTTTTACAAGTTTGTTCTTGGGCTAAACCATATGATTTTTCATATATTGGTAAAAAAATTAGAGAAGTTACAAATAAATACCCAATGGTTCATCCAATTATTCTATCAAATGCGGGAATTATACCATATGAATACCAAATGAATCCTACTTTTTGTGCGTACGATTGGATGGATGACATTGAGGATCCAGTAATTTATGAAGAATTAATGAAAGAATATAGGGATAAATTGATACAAAGAATTAGGAGCTACCTAGAATCAAATTCATACGATGTAGTAGTACAATATGGTATACCGGTAAAAAAATATTCAATGGCTCCTGTAATTAAAGATATTTGTATGGATCTAGGAATTACTTTTCTTTTAACCCCAGATATAGAAACATATAGAAATAATAAAGATAAATTAGTCGAGTTAAAGGATTCAGGGGAATTTTATTGTTTAGATGAAGTTTTGAGTAGTATGGATAATTGTTTAAATAAGGTGAGTAGATATGTTGAATCTATCAATTGTAATACCAGCTTATAATGATGTTAGATTGGGAAAGTGTTTAAAAAGTATTGATGAAAATGTAGAGGTTGTCGTTGTCTTAAATGGTGCAACAGAAGAAGTAAAAAAAATCGCTTATTCTAGCAATGCAGTAATTGGGGAATTACCTACACCTAATTTAGCAAAAGCTTATAATTATGGAATTGAAATTTCTAGTAAAGATAATGTGTTAATTATGGATTCAGATTGTGTTTTTATGCCAGGTACCATCAATAAATTATTCAAATTATTAGATGCAGGACCTTTGGCTAAAGGAAGGGTGATGTTTTCTTTTAACAGCAAAATTGGAAAAATAATTGCACGCGCAAGACATATTCATACTTGCAAAAAAAATGCATATTCACCTCCATTGGCATTTAATAAAGAAATCTTAGCGAAGGTAAATGGATATTATTTTGATGAGAATTTATCTTGGACAGAGGATTATGATTTTGATATTAGAGTTAAATCTGCAAATCTTAAGATTTTATATGATGATAAAGCAAGAATTATTCATCCAGAGTTAAGCATTAAGCAAGATTTGAAAAGTTCATTTAATTATGGTGTAGGTCATGCACGTGGGGTTTTACACAAAAAAGATGGTTATTATGAACCTAAAAATAAAATGAAGTCCATTATTAACTCATATAAGTATATCAAAAAAAAATACGGTTATTTAACTGCTTTCTATCTCATCTTTTGGCAGCTTGCCTTTTATAGGGGATATAGAAAAGAAATGAATTAAGGAGGAAAACAATGAAGCAACAATACGATGGAATTTCTGAATTGTACGACATTATCATCCCAGAACCTGATGGTATTTTTGATTTTTACAGTGGTTTGGTAAAACCAAATGATGAAGTTTTAGATTTGGGGTGCGGTACTGGTAGATTGTCTTTTATTCTTGCTGAAAAAGGTGCGAATGTAACTAGTGTTGATATATCAGCAGGAATGATTGAAAAAGCCAGTAAGAAGTTAGAGGAGATGCCAAATATTAAGGATAAAATAGAATTTAAGGTTTCTTCTGCTACAGATTTTAAGTCTGAAAGAAAATTTGATTTTATATTTATGTCTGGTGGTGTATTTGAATATTTACTTACATCGTCACAACAAAAATTAGCTCTTAGGAACATTAAATTACTATTAAAAGAAAGCGGGACTTTTGTTTTCGATATTATTACACCTCCAACTATTCTTCCTTATTCTAAGAGAGTGAGTGATGGGGGAAATAGCCCTATTAAAGGAGAGAATTTTAAAAAATATAAAATTAAATCATGGGATGTCGTAAAAGCAGATCATTATAAGCAAATAGTTGAAACCACTTGTTATTTTGAGGTTTATGATATAGCAGATAATTTTTTAAGTGAAAAAAATTTTAGATTTCTTGCAAAATATACTTTACCATCCGAAATGCAGTATCTCTTAGAGATAGAAGGATTCAATATAAAAAATTTTTATGGTGATTACAATAAAAATCCTTTTGGAAGGAATAGTGAATTTATGGTGTACGAGTGTAGGCAGCAAGGGGAAAATTTTAACGATATACAATGAAAATAGACGCTCTTAAAAATTATATTTTTCTAGTGGAAATAAAATGTATCCAGTTAGTTTACTCCAGAGTAGATAATTTTTAATTTAAATAATAGGTAAGTAATTTACCTGTTCAATAAAGGTGATGCTGAGTGAAGGGTATTGTAAAAAAACATTTAGTTATAGCGCCACACCATGACGATGAAGTCATTGGCTGTGGTGGAACAATTGCTCAAGCTATTAGTAAGGGTGAACATGTAAAAGTAATAATAATTACAAAAGGAGATTTATCTGGGGGGAGAGGGGATTTAAATGAAATTATTTCAAATAGAGAGAACGAGTGTATAAATGCTTGTAATACATTAGGGATAGAAAAAGAAAATGTTAAATTTTTAAAGAAACAAGACAGATCACTTGTGTATTCTTTAGATTTTGTGGAAGAAATTATTCATGAAATCTCAAAATATAAGCCTAATTTTATTTATTTTCCTCATGATATGGAAAGTGATAGGGATCATCGGATAGTAAATGAAGTTGTATCAGAAGCAATATTTCTGTGTCAATCAGGGTTCTTAAAAGAGAACTGTGCTCCGATGTGTTTACAGTATGAAGTATGGACTCCCATGAAAAACTATCAGGTTGTAAAAGATATTACCAGGTTTATTGAACTGAAAAAAGCATCAATTAAAAAATATGAATCCCAACTTAAAACATTAAATTTGGTTGATGGAGTTTTAGGGCTAAATTCTTATAGGGGTATGCAGGCAGGAGTGCAATTTGCAGAAGTTTTTAGAGTGGTAAGTAAGTAGTAAAAAGGAGAGAGAAGATGGATATGATTGAAATTGAAAACGTATCAAAAACTTTTGAAAGAGTAAAAATTGAAGAAGGATTAATAAACTCTTTTAAAAGTTTATTTAAAAGAGAAAAAGTCAAGGTTACTGCTTTAAGTGATGTGTCATTTAAAGTAAAAGAAGGTAAAATAATAGGGCTTATTGGCGCGAATGGTGCTGGTAAGTCTACCTTAATGAAAGCCATGGTTGGGTTAATTAAACCTACTTCCGGGACAATCTTGGTAAATGGATTTAACCCCCATGATAAGAAGAAAGATTTTTTAAAGTCTATTGGTGTTGTTTTAGGTCAAAAAAATCAGCTATGGTGGGATCTTTCCCCTTACGAAACATTTTTATTACATAAAGAAATATATGAACTGTCTGATACAGAGTTTAAAAAGAATGTAGATGAATTAGCTAAAAATCTTGGGGTATTAGAAATTCTTAAATCGCCAGTAAGGAATCTATCGTTAGGAGAGAGAATGAAATGTGAGTTAATTGCGTCAATCTTACACTCACCTAAGATATTATTTTTAGATGAACCGACTATTGGATTGGATTTTCTCGCTCAAAAGAATATCAGGAATTTCCTTAAAAATTATTGCAAAGAAAGAAATACAACAGTTGTAATAACCAGTCATTATTTCCCGGATATATATGAGTTATGTGAAGAATTAATAATATTGAAGAATGGAGAAGTTGTTTTTAATAACAATTTCCAAAAAATAAAAGAAGAAATTAAGAGTTATAAATATATATATCTTAGCTTTGAAAATGAAATAGATTCTCAAGATCTTAAGAAATATGGAGAAGTTAAAGAGTCGGATAAATTTAGTGTAACAATAAAAGTGCAAGAAAAGTTAGTGAACGAGACCATTTCTAGCATATTAAAAGAGTTCAATGTTATTGACTACAATTTGACTGAAATGTCATCACAAGACCTCATTGAAGATATTTATTCAATGGAATCGACTGGAGTGAAAATAACAGTATGAAGAAGTATTTAAAACCAATGATGCTTTCATTTCAAGCGGTTTTTCAGTATCGCATGAATGTTGTATTATATATGATTTTTGGTTTAATACCGCTTGTGGCTTTAATACTATTGTGGCATTCCCTCTTTGAAACACAAAGCAATATTCAAGGTTATACTCTTGAAATGATGATTACTTATGTAATAATTGCTAAGTTAATTGAACTTTTGCTAATTCCTGAAATGCACTGGTCGATAAATGATGAAATACAATCCGGTGAATTATCAAAATATCTTATAAAACCATTTTCATATTTTGGATATTGGTTTAGTCATAATTTAGGTAACAAAATTATTCATTTAGTGATGTCAGTGATACCAATAATACCGATAATATTCCTGAACAGGGATTATTTCCTTTTGCCAACCTTGAAATATACTTTCCTGTTCATTCTTTCAATAGTAGGAGCATTAATACTATATTATATGATTTATTATTTGATATCGCTCTTCTCATTTTACTTTGTAGAGATATCATCCTTTTTCTTTACTGTAGATATAGTATTAGAATTATTATCTGGATCGCTTATTCCACTTGAATTTTTACCAGCTCCGTTAAATACAATAACTCAGTTTTTACCTTTTTCATACTTAATTCACTTTCCGGTAAATGTATATTTAGGAAATTTAAGTAGCGCTGAAATTGTAAATGGATTAATTTCACAAGTGATATGGTCTTTAGTTTTCTATGTCCTTATTAGAGTACTTTGGAAGAAGGGGTTAAATAAATATGAATCTGTTGGTGCATAAATATGATTAGATATTTAAAAATGTTAAAAGCAATTCTTAAAATTAATTTAAGTAATATTATGATGTATAGAGTTAACTTTTTTTTAAATATAGTAGATAGCGTTGTTTGGTTCATTGTTACATTAGTATTCTTTAATAGTATATTTGATAGTTTTGGTAATATTAATGGTTGGAATACAAATGATATTTATTTGTTAATTGGAACAAGTGAGTTGATAAAATCTTTGATGTTTACTCTTTTTATTAATAATCTACCGTATATACCGAGTTTAGTTAACCAAGGAAGTTTAGATCAGATATTGTTTAAACCTATTAATAGTCAATTTCTAGTTTCATTAAGAAAGCTTGATTTAGGGAATTTAGGGAACTGTTTACCAGCCATACTGTTAATTAGTTATGCATTATTACAAAAGGGAGAGAGTGTTAGTATTGTAAATGGATTTTCTTTCTTGGGTCTATTGTTTTTAGGGATTATACTCTCGTATTCTATGTGGTTTATTTTAATGACTTTATCTATATGGTTAACCAAAGTTGAAGGTATGCATGAGTTATTTCTTGGTACTATGACATTACTTAGATACCCATCTTCCTTATATAAAGGAATAAGTCGATTTGTTTTTTTATTTATTTTCCCTATTGTTATTGTTAGTAATATTCCAACTTATGCTTTAATTAATCGATTAGAACTAAACGATGTATTCATGTTAATAGGTTATTCTATTGGATTTTTTATTATTTCAATTTATTTTTGGAAGTTTGCCTTAAGATATTATAACAGTGCAAGTAGTTAAGGGGAGAATAAAATGTACTCTAATGATAAAGCAATAGTTGTTTTTAGCGGTGGACAAGATAGCACAACATGTTTATTTTGGGCAATGCAACAGTTTGCGGAGGTGGAAGCTGTAACATTTAACTACAATCAACGCCATAAGTTAGAAATTGATTGTGCAGCGGAAATTGCGAACGAGCTTGGCATTAAACATACAGTGATAGATATGAGCCTACTAAATCAGCTAGCTCCAAGTGCGTTAACAAGAATAGATATGGAGATTACACACGAAGAAGGTGAATTACCATCGACATTTGTAGATGGGCGGAATTTACTATTCTTATCATTTGCTGCTGTATTAGCAAAACAAGTTGGAGCACGTCATATTGTAACGGGTGTATGTGAAACTGATTTTAGTGGTTATCCAGATTGCCGTGACGTGTTTGTGAAATCGTTAAATGTTACATTAAATTTATCTATGGATTATCCATTTGTCATTCATACACCACTTATGTGGATCGATAAAGCAGACACATGGAAATTATCAGATGAACTTGGCGCATTCGAGTTTATTAGAGAAAAAACATTAACATGTTATAACGGAATCATAGGTGATGGTTGCGGTGAATGTCCAGCATGTCAACTTCGTAAAGCAGGGTTAGATACGTATCTACAAGAACGCAAAGGGGGGAATAAATAATGGAAAACTTTTTCGGGTTTCGCATTGTAGAAAATTTGCAAAAAATGAACAAGGATATTCAGATTGAGCAATTAAAATACCATAATAAAAGAGTAATGGTCAGCAAGGAATTTACATTTGATGCAGCACACCATTTGCACTGTTATGAAGGAAAATGCAAAAATTTACATGGTCATACATATAAAGTTGTATTTGGGATTAGTGGATATGTAAATGATATTGGAATTGCAATTGATTTTGGAGATATAAAAGAAATTTGGAAAAATGAAATCGAAATTTATTTAGATCATCGCTATTTAAATGAGACATTACCAGTGATGAATACGACTGCGGAAAATATGGTTGTCTGGATTTATGAAAAGATGGCGGAAGCATTAACAAAAGGGTATCGAGCAGAAGAATATAAAGGAGCTCGTGTCGAATTCGTACGTCTCTTTGAAACACCAACGAGTTATGCAGAAGTAAGACGGGAGTGGATACTTGATGAGTAAGATTCCTGTGTTGGAGATATTTGGCCCAACCATTCAAGGAGAAGGAATGGTTATCGGACAAAAAACGATGTTCATTCGCACAGCAGGTTGTGACTATAGCTGCTCTTGGTGCGATTCAGCCTTTACATGGGATGGCTCAGCAAAACAACAAGTTAGACAAATGGCTCCAGAAGAAATTTGGAATGAACTTGTTGAAATTGGTGGAGAAAATTTTTCTCACGTTACAATTTCAGGTGGGAATCCTGTTTTGTTGAAAAATATTCAGTTTCTTCTTACTGTATTAAAAGAGAATGGAATTCGTACAGCAATTGAGACGCAAGGGAGTAAGTGGCAAGAATGGTTACTTCAAATTGAAGAAGTGACAATTTCGCCTAAACCACCAAGTTCAAAGATGAAAACAGATTTTATAATGTTAGATTCTATTATTCGTAAATTAGAAAGAAAAGATATTAGTTTAAAAGTAGTTGTATTTGAAGATTACGATTTTGAATATGCAGTAAAGGTACATAAGCGATATCCGCATGTACCATTTTTTTTACAAGTTGGTAACGATGATACGAAAACGATGGATGATGCAGCGCTTATTAAAAATTTATTACTGAAATATGAAAGATTGATTGAAAAAGCTGTACAGTGTAAAGAAATGAATGATGCAAAAATATTACCTCAACTTCACGCGCTAGTATGGGGAAATAAACGAGGCGTATAAATAAGAGCATGTTAAGAATAAATTAATAAGGTGGAGATAATATATGAGCTTAAAGACAATCCAAAGTGTAGAAATAGATACTGACAAAATTGAAGTAGCAGTAAAAATGATTCTTGAAGCAATTGGAGAAGATATTAATAGGGAAGGTATTTTGGAAACCCCAAAGCGAGTAGCAAAAATGTATAAGGAAGTTTTTCAAGGTTTAGGTCAAAACCCTTCTGAACACTTATTAAAAATATTTAATGAAAATCATGAAGAATTGGTATTAGTCAAAGAAATTCCGTTCTATTCTATGTGTGAACATCATTTGGTACCTTTTTTTGGAAGTGCCCATATAGGTTATATTCCTAATAATGGGAAAGTAACTGGGTTAAGCAAGTTAGCTAGAGCTTTAGAAACTATATGCAAAAGACCACAGTTGCAGGAAAGAATAACTAATGAATTAGCTAATGTAATTTTTGAAACTTTAAAGCCAAAAGGAGTAATTGTAGTAATTGAAGCTGAGCATATGTGTATGACAATGAGAGGTGTGAAAAAACCTGGTTCAATGACTATAACTTCATCCTATAAAGGAATATTTAAAGATAATAGTGCACTTCGAAGTGAAACTTTAAAATTGATAGAGAGATAGAATTATATCGTTATTATGCTAAAAAAGAGCATACAGAAACTATGTTAAATAATAATTTTTCTTCTATTCATGAGCAAACGAATAGAAGAAAACAGACGTTCATTATCAAAGTACGTCTAATCAAAAGGCATTGCTGAAGACTTTCGCAGTGCTTTTTCTAAATTAACTTTTTTATATTTTTCATTCTGCTCACAATATCACTTTGTATTTTTTGAGTATATATCCTAAATATAATTGATATATGAAAGGGTGAGAGTATGATTTCATGATATTCAGTAAGATCCCTTGAGAAAGATATTAAAGATGTAATTGAAGCACTAGCTAGAAAACAAATAAGGGCTTATTAACAATAGGAAGGTGATAGTAAAGCTACTATTTTTCTAATATTTATAAGTTTGCACGAAATACCGTTTTTACGAACAATAAGATATATAAATAAAAATCTAATACAGTATTTAGGGATTTCGAGCTCGTTAGCATGAATCTCTGTAATTAGTATGTGTCCATATAATTCATATTTTATATAGAAATTATCAAATACTAAATTACTCATTGCAAAATTTTTATAGTAAATTACATTTAAGTTTTTAAAAGTTTTTCTTATGTTGATCTATTTAACTCCTTATAATCATGATTAAATTAACCAATTCTTATTTTATAACAACTGTTAAAAATCTTTCGTGTATTCATTTTGCATGAATTTATATATATAAATTGTTTTATTTTGCACACCTGTGAATGTGATTTTTGTACTAATTTTTATAGCTTAATAAAGATTTATCGCGTGCTTATCTATAATTTTATTAGAATAACTACAATATCCTTATTTAATTTCGAGTATATTTTAGTATCTCATAATTTAATTATGTAAATAAGTCTGTGTAAAAATTGAATTTAACGCGAACTTGTGTTCGTGTATCTTTTCTGTTATAGTATATATGAGGTGATTTTTATGGATTACAGTAAACAACGTCAAAAATCAGTACATCGTAAGAAATTGTACGAGAATTTAAATGAAATGCCCTTTTACATAGAAGAATTTGTGGAGTACAAAGAATTGCATGATGCCTCTCCCTCTACCCTACTGAATTATGTATATGATTTTAGAGTCTTCTTTAATTGGCTATTATCTGAACAAATTATTGAATTTAAGCCTATCAAAGACATATCCTTCTCTGATTTGGAGAATTTAAAGAAAAAAGATGTTGAGAACTTTATGAGATTTCTAAAACTACAACAAAACATGCAGAATTCCTCTGTTAACAGAAAAATTTCGGCCTTAAAGTCTTTATTTAAGTACCTCACCTCCCTATCAGAGAATGAGGATGGAGAATGCTATTTTTATAGAAATGTAATGGCTAAAATTGAAATACATAAAGATAAAGAAACATTAAATGCTCGTGCAAAACGTATGAGATCTAAAATATTCCATAATGATGATGATCAAGAATTTCTGAATTATGTTAAGTACGAACATGAAAAATCTTTAACAAAACATCAATTATTCTATTTCCTAAGAGATAAAGAACGTGATGTAGCCATCCTCTCCCTCTTTCTTGGTAGTGGTATTCGTGTAAGTGAATTGGCCGATCTCCGTATGGAAGATATAAACCTAAAAGAAAGACTAATCGATGTAATTCGCAAAGGAAATAAAGAAGATTCAGTATGGATTACCCCAATTGCATTGAGTGATCTTGAAAAATATATGGAAATTAGAGATAGCAAATATGCTCCAGGGAAAGAATTACAAAATGTATTCTTATCGAGGTATAAACATACTGCACAGCCTATTTCTGTTAGGGCTATCCAAGATATAGTAGAAAAATATACTAAAGCATATGGAAAAAGAATGTCTCCTCATAAATTAAGGCATACATTAGCAAATAAATTATATATGGAAGAAAAAGATGCATTACAAGTGATGCAGCAACTTGGGCACACGAGTCAAGATACAGCTTTGTTATACACTCAGCTTGGAGAAACAACTATTAAAGATAGTTTAGGGAGAATTGGAAAGAATAGAGAATAAAAGTTCAGCGATATATAATTGCTGAGCTTTTATTCTTTTCCTTCTCCCTAATAAACATCGATTTGACTGCTATATATAATTCGCATAATAATTGATTTTATTATATAAAAAATACATAGTTTAAATTCTAATTTAATCAAGATTTAAAAACTCTCTTGTTAGAAAAATGAGATGAAATATGGAGGTCTGAATTCTCATCGTTATTGATTACGTTAAATATATTTTTAACAAATGTTTAAGTATTTGTTTATGTAACTTCAACTGTTGAAATACATAAACAAGATAAGGAAAGTAATGTTTCTTTTCCTATTTATTCTTTTTAACTTTGAGTTCCTTCTATTAAATTACTAAATATTACTAAGTGCTGATTAACCCAAAAGTCGATTGTATTCGTTAAAACGGTATTTAACGTGAAGATGAAATTTGTAGTTGAAGTTTATTTTGTCCCCTCCTGTACTGTAGAAAGACATTAAAATGGATGCTTTTTAGACAAGAAAGTGGGTACTTTTTTATAAAGGAATTTGCTTTAATTATATGTACGTAGATTTTTACCCTGATTTTCAATAGCAAATCTATTAATTCAAAGTGATCTTTATTTCTGTACAGTTGCGTAGAATGATTCTACCTAAAATAAAAATAGAGTCTCAGGAACGGGATTCTGAGACTCTATTTTTTATTTTAAACAGGAAAGCATAATTTTCTCTAATTCTTCTTTACTTAAATTATCTGCAAGAATTGTAACTTGATAAGTATTATTCTTTCCTTTTGCAGGAACAATCATCTTCATTACTTTAAATTTATCCTTTGTATTTTCAGATAAACTTATTTTCGTCCCAACTAATTCATAATTAGTTATCTTTTCACTAGTCCCTACTATCCCCTTCAGCGAATCTTCTCCTTGATCTCTAACTGCAGATTGATACACCATATATACGGAATCTTCATTTCGATATTCATAAACAATAGTGGGATCCATTTTTTTAATAGCCAACGGTGTTTGAACATCTTCTCCACTTAGTTTATACCCTTTTACTACATACGTTGGTTTCTTAATTTGAAAATCAAGATATTCCTGTGCTTCCTTTTTAGTCAAATTAAAGTGTGAATAAATTTTCTGTCTAAATGGTCCTATTTCTTCATCATTTTTCTCATATTTCTTTTGCTCTTCTGGGTCTAACTTGTCAGGACTTCCTACTAATTTTACTTTTTTACCTAAAGTATATGCCTCTGTTTCTAAATCAATAAATCGCTTAAATTCTTCTTTTGTAAACAGATTTTGCGCCACTCCAACTTCTGTAAGTAAAATATTATATTCTCCTTCTGAAATAAAAAATTCTGCCTCTGCCTGTTCTTTTGTACCAATCATTTTTTCTACAATTTGCTGTATTGGAATATCAGTTTGTGTTTTTAATTCTTTCATATTATTTTTTACTTCTATTTGTTGTTTTTTAGGATTAGTCGGCTTATCAGCATGGGCATTTAATAGAGATACAGATGATACAGCAATCACTGCCACAGCCCCTAGCGCAGACCAGCGATATGATTTTTTTTGGAATTTTTTAATCATTAGAATTCTCCTTTTTAACATTCTTTTGTTTTTACTAAAATTCGCCACACCGGGTACTTGATAATAACCTGAGTAATGTTCCAAAAGACTAATAATAGTATGGCCATATGCAATTTGTTCCTTTGAATCTATACATGTAAGAGCTAATGCATCGCATGCTAGTTCTTGATCTTCCCGCATACATGAGTAGGCATACCATAGAATTGGATTAAACCAATTTAAAATGAGTAAGCCGTGCATTATCCAGTTCACACCAACATCTCTTCGCTTGATGTGAGCTAATTCATGATGAAAAATATACCGTAATTGTTGTTCCTCTAATATTTCCATATGTACTGTTGACAACAGCAACTTAGGCCGAATAAATCCGAACACTGTTGGACTGGAAACCTTTCCAGATACAAGTAGAGGGATATCTCGATGAACAGACATTGATTGCTTACACTTTTCAAAAATCTGGACAATCTTCTCATCTGTAATAACCGGTTGTTTTTTTATGTAAAGTAATAAACGCCTGTTCATTATAAAAGTAGCAAAGCTTAGAAGAATAACACCTGTAAGCCAAATGTATATACAGATTGTATAGAATGGAACCGTCTCATCATCCTGCTTTTCATTATTGTGTGTTTGTGTCTTGTTTGCCTGATTAGTTTGTGTTGAACTTGAGGTATAAGTATCTTCTTTTGTGAGAACCTTTGTATCGTCTATACCTTTCAATTCTTGCATGCGTTCTTTTGAAAGAAAAATAGCTACAGGGTTTCGGCTAGAAATGAATGCATTATCATTCTTGTATGTAAGAACAGAATAGATACTATAGGAACTATCTGGCGACCAAGGTAATACAAGTCTTATTATTAATATGATCCATAGCATGTATTGCCAGCGTGGATTTAGCTTATTTCTAAACAAGACCTTGATACATAAGATTAGTCCCACTAATATACTCGCCATAATAGAGGTCTCTATCAACCAATCGAAAAAATGAGGCAGATAGACATTAATAAACATTTCTATCATTATGATCTATCCTTCCTTTGGTTTTCCTCAGTCTTCTCATCCAGGATACGTTTAAGTTCGTTAATGTCTTCTGAAGACAGCTTCTCTTCTTTCAGGAAATTTACTAGCAAGGGCTTAAATGCTGCACCATAGAAACGTTTAAGCAAAGATTTTGTTTCTATTTGTAAATAACTATCTTGTGAAACTAAAGGATAATAAGCATACATACGTCCTTTATCTTGATGGTAAGCAACTGCTTCTTTGTGGACTAATCGATTAATCAGCGTTCGAATCGTTTTGGGGTTCCAATCCATATTCTTCTCCAACTCTTCAATCACTTCATTTGCCGTTTGCGGAGATTTTGACCACAGTACTTTCATTACTTCTAACTCAGCTTCCGAAATTTTAGGTAATTCTTTCATTAGTTAAATTTACACCTCCCTGGATTACAAGTGTAATCCACAACTGAATATTACACTTGTAATCTCTCTATGTCAATCTTATTTTATATTTAATCCTTTCCTATGCCCATCAACATAAAATGAAAAAAATTAACAAAAGTTTAGACTTTCAGGTCTTGTTACAGTACAAGGACTAATCAAAGAAAAAAGATAACTTTCCCTGAAAGCGGTAACGTTTCATATGAGTTATTATCTCCTAATTTAGATGGATCACTGGAATTGGCTCTAAGGAATCTATTACCTCAAACGGCTTCATCTATAGAACCTATGGCACATAAAGGAGAAGAAATAGTATTTATTATGGAAGGGCAAGTAAAGCTATATCTAAATGATGAGGTTTTACTCCTTAATCCAGATGATAGTGTTAAAATCTCCCTCTACGCAAAACATAAATGGAAAAACACTTCTTTAAACAACGTAACTGTTATATTTGGAGTAACTCCGCCATCTTTTTAATTTTTAAAAGCCTAATTTCTCAGTATTAATATTGAGAAATTAGGCTTTTTTCGTTATTCCAGACAAAAGCCCGATTGTGGAATAAGGAATACACTGTATTAATAATCTAAATAAAAAATAATTAAGGGTTATGGGTTTAAATATTTGTACCTATATTATCTAATGTTTTAGGATTTACCTTTTCCCCATCTATTGTCATCTGTATTTTTTGCTTTGAATTTGCTGTTACCACCCAAGCATTCGGTAAATAACGATCTTCATGAGATAATGTGGAAGGCGAATTTATAACCTTTCCCCCTAAATATAGCGTAGCAGAAGAACCTCCATCCATTGCCATTGCATTTATAGCTCCTTTTTCATATAGGATGTCTTGACACTCTTTTAACGTAGCTCCTATACTATGCGTCTGTCTACCGTCAATAACTAGAAACATAATTGTACCATCTTCTTTTTGGGCCATAATACTTCGTGGAGCCGAACCCCAACCACCGTCTCCTTCTGTAATCATTTTTTCTCCATTAACAATTAACTGTGGCATAAATCCAGCTGCGGAAACAACTTGTTTATCCAAAAGTTGTTGGGTAGAATAATTTCCTGTTATCATTTGCCCAAACTTTGTTAAACCCGTAATAATTGTAGGGGTATTTCTATCCATATTCGTATCAATAGCTTTCCCATTTTCTATTACTATGCCAGTTGCCACATTTCCTCCACCCCTCCCTGTTTCATCAGCAAATCCACTTGCATTCACAGCAACAAGTGCATGATTACGTTTTGCCATTACACTAATTTTTTCTCCCTTGTTAGCGCCCTGTGTTCCTTGATGGCTAACAAGTTTAACATTGAAGGGATTGCTAATGGTAACTAACCTTCCTTCGAAAAGAAAACGACTATCTTTATTGCTTTTAATTGTTTCTACATTAATTTCTAATGGCTGATTTTTTAATTCTTCTAATCTTTTTCCTGCTATTTTTTTATAAATATGCTCATCACTGTTTGACCATTTCGGATGATTAATTCTATCTTGCAGTTTATCTAGTTCCTTTTGGGATAGGAATGTATATTTCGCATATTGCGGATGTTGAGAAGTTAGTATACTCCCAGCGATTGTTATACGAAGCTCTCGGCCATAGCTAGTACCAAATAATATTCCTATGCCAATAAGCATGAAAATAGAAAATAGGAGAAAAATTCGTTTGAAGATTTTTCTTAGATGTTTCATAGTTTTATCCTCCGGTATTAATTACATTCAATGAATCCTTTAAAATATTTTTTAATAAAGACAAAAGTGTTTATTTTCCTCATTCCCGAGTTCCCCACTAAGTCTTAGCAAGCGATACAAAATACTTAATTTACATTTCGTATTTATTTGAGTGTATACTTACAGATTTAATAACATTTTTGCAACCATGAAATAAATTACTAATCCTGTTCCGTCAACAAATGTTGTAATAAATGGACCTGAAACAACTGCAGGATCTAGTTTTAATTTCCTTAAAATTAAAGGTAAAACAGCTGCTACAAGAGATGCCCAAATAACAATAAATAATAAAGTTATTGCTACAACTTGTGCAACTTCTGTTCCAACTCCTAACATATAAGCACGAGTGAGCCCAGCTATCCCAAGTGCAAGTCCAAGAAGCATACCAATTGCAAATTCCTTTTTCATTACACGGAAAATGTCTTTAAATTTCACCTCTCCAATACCAATTGCACGAGTAATTGTTGCTACAACCTGTGTTCCTGTATTCCCTCCAGTACCTACTAATAATGGAACAAAGAAAGCAAGGGCAACTATAGTTTCAATTTCGTCTTCAAAATACTTTAATACTGTACCTGTATATGCCTCAGCAACAAAAAGAAGTAATAACCATGGTAAACGTTTTAAGAAAATGCTCCAAATGCTAGCTTCAAAGTAAGATTGATTCAATGGTTCACTTCCGCCTAACTTTTGAATATCTTCTGTAGCTTCTGCTTCCATAACATTCATTACGTCATCAAATGTTATAATACCAATTATTTTATTATTTGCTGTTGTGACAGGTATTGCTGCTAAATTATAATTCAGTAGCTTTTTTACAACTTCTTGCTGGTCAACTTCAGCGTGTACTGAAATTACCTCTTGAATCATGATAGTAGATAATATCTCTTCATCTGCTGCTAGTAATAACTCATGTATGGAAACGATTCCCTCAAGATAACCATGACTATCAAGAACATAACTATAAGATATTGATTCTACATTTTTAGAATGTTCCCTAATGTACTTCAATGTCATTTTTACTGACCAATTTCCTCTAACTGCAACAAAATCACTTGTTACAAGACTTCCTGCCGTTTCAGGTTTGAAAGTCATCAATTTTTTCACGTTATGTTTTGTGATTTTATCTAGATACGCCATTAATTTAGCCTGTTTTTCCGGATGAACCGCTAGCAGCAAGTCTACTAATTCATCAATCGGTTGTAAATTTATTAACTTTTTAGCTTTGTTTTCAGATAAGTGAATTAAGATATTATATTTTTCTTCTGCACTCATATATTGAAGAATTTTAGAGCTTTTTAATACAGGAATCGTATCTAGCAATATGACTTGATCTTCAATTGAAAACTGTTTTACTTCTTGCGCAATATCATACGATGGATGACGTAAAACTTTCTCTGCATCCAAGTTATTTTTGGTTATAAGTAACTCCTTTAATAATTTCTTCATGTTAACTCCTCCTCATATTGCTAAGGGAGACTCTAGAGTTTCATGAGTGGTTTTGTTTTATTTTATCTCTCTTTAATTTTTTATTAGAGCAATAATAGTGACATTGCAATCAATTCATTAGCTAGAATTACCTCCTTTTTGAATATAGACAAGATAAAATTAAACAGAAAAACCTTTACTCAAAAAGGAGTAAAGGTTTTTTCACAATACAAATAAATGATTATTAAGACAGCTCTACCAAAATCACAGAGGTGCCTTTCTATCAAATCGTATACCACTCCCTCGTTGAGTTTTAGCACTGTATAGCATAGGTTTTTATAACCAGCTACATTAAGAAGGGCCTTAATCCGACCGTTCCTGTTGACCCATTGGCGTCTCTCGACATTTTTGGGCAGCAGCGTTTCTCTATACAGGAGCCTCACCTAACAAAGTTTATTGAATTACTTCAAAATTTAAACCAGAATTTAATATTTGTCAACTGACTTTCAATTCCATTTATAAAAAAATGTTTATAGAAAATGAAATTATATTTTATTATAAATTTAAAATTGCCCTTAAAAACATAGAATTCAAATAGATTTAATTCGAAGAAACGTTATAAAACATATGAATCTTATTGTTTTTAATCAAATTCCAACTTTATAACAAAAGATGAATAATTAGTCATTCTGTATATCAAAAGAACATTCATAAAAAAATCTTCTTTTATGATTAAAATCTTCTTTACTGTTTATCAAATTTATATGGTTAAACTACTTAATCAAACGATACACTATAAGTCAAAAATATGTACTTATACAGGATGATTACATACATTTTTTCATATCATTTCTCAAAGGACTATAAAGCAATAAAACAAATAAAATTAGCAATATGGTTGCTTGACAAGCAAAAAAAATATATTTATGCTTGCTACACGAAACAAACACATAAAATTTATATTGCTTAACCTGTTAGGTGAGGCTCCTATGCAAACACAGGCTATTGCCCAAAAATGTCGAAAGACGCCAATGGGTAGAACAGGAATTGTCGGATTAAGGCTCTTCTTAAGATAGCTAAGTAATGAATTTTCATTACTTTACGTTGTATAGTGCCAAAGCTCTACTAGGGGGAAAAAAGCCTTATTTAGTCATGCCATTTTGAATCCCTCTAGTTACATACTAGGGGGATTTTTGCGTAAAAAAACAGGGAGTAAGCGATAGAATCTTCCTAAACAAAAGTCATATTTAGTAATTGACGAGAACAAGATTCTATTCATTAGCAAATGTAATATTATGTTTTGTTTTAAAACAGGAGGATATTAAAATGAAAAAAATATTAAAACTCGATTATCTATTGCTCCTTCCTCTATTCATAACATGTACTTTAGGTATTATCATGATGTATAGTGCAAGCTCCATTGTCGCTGTCCAACATTACGGTTATAACAGTAGCCATTTTGTTAATTCTCAATTAACAAAGCTACTTTTAGGAACAATAGGGTTAATAGTTTGTGCTTTACTCCCATATGAAATATGGAAAAAACGGATAGTATCTATCTGTATTATGGTTGGGGGGATTTTTTTATTAATTATAGTTTTATGGAAAGGAAAAGTGGTAAATAATGCTCAATCATGGATCTTTGGAATACAGCCAGCTGAATTTCTTAAATTAGGAACAATACTTGTAACAGCCCGTTTTTTTGCATTACGACAAGAACAAGCTAAAAATAACTGGAGTGGTATCGGGAAACTTTTATTTTTTTTAGCTGCAATTTTTTTTCTTATCTTTAAACAACCAAATTTAGGATCTGCACTTTTAATATTAGGTATAGGTTTTAGCATATTTCTTTGCTCAGGAATAAATATAAATCTACTAATCAAAAGAACTATCATCAGTTCTATTTTGTGGTTACCTATCTTATATTTCCTGATTCAATATAGTTTGTCAGAAGTTCAAAAGACACGTATTACTACGATTTTCAATCCCTTTCTTGATGCGCAAGGAAATGGATACCAGCTTGTAAATTCTTTTATTTCCATTGGCTCTGGAGGAATCACTGGTCGTGGATTTGGAAATAGCATACAAAAAACAGGTTATCTTCCGGAACCACATACTGATTTTATAATGGCAATAGTTTCTGAAGAACTAGGATTTATTGGTGTATTTATTCTATTGGTTGGAGTTTTGACTATAGTACTTCGTTCTTTAAAAATTGCACAATTATGTGTAGATCCATTCGGCAGTTTTATAGCAATTGGAATAGGGTGTATGATTGGTATGCAATCTGTTGTAAATTTAGGTGGTATTACGGGACTATTTCCTCTTACAGGTACTCCATTTCCATTTGTAAGTTTTGGTGGAAGTTCTTTAATGGTCAATTTAATATCGGTAGGAATATTAATTAATATTTCAATTTTTAATAAAATTAAGTTTGATAATCATTGTATATAATTTTTATATTTTAATTAAAAAATTTAAAATCTGACTTCATTAATTGATCTATATTTAAAGAATTTCTGATTTATTTTTAACTGTATAAATATATGCTTGCCTTCCGTTCTCATAATCAATTAAACCTAAAACAACGTGAGGTTAACCAAATCTAGATACTGTCTTCTACGCCCTATTTTTTACTTTTCTAAAACAATTTCTGCTATTTCATTAGCATATTTTTTAGAGTCAAATCCATCATAGTTACTTAGTACTACAACAGACAAATATTCTCCTGGAAACCGCATAAAGTAAGAACGGTAACCTGCCCAGCTTCCTGAATGCTCCAAGTATTGACACTTAAAACCTTCTGCAACTCTCAGCCCAAAAGCATAATCTTCGTTTTCAATAATTGTCTCTCCAGCTGGAGAGAATTTCGGGCCTATTTCGTTCATTCTTTTAACAAGTTCTTTTCCACCAACGGTGCCTGTAGTTAAATTTTCTCCCCATCTTACAAGATCTTCAACATTTGTATGAACTGCTCCATCCCCTGTATGTTCCCAAGGGCTTTCATAGACCATATATGCTCCTTGTTCATTCTTTGAATACCCTCTAGCAATTGAAATAGTAGTTGGGTAGCAATCCACAATCGTTGTGTCTTTCATGTGTAAAGGATCAAAAATACGTTCCTTTGCAAACTGACGTAGGGACTTGCCACTTACCTTCTCTACCACTAGTGACAATAAAAAATATCCTGTATTGCTATACTCAAATTTTGTGCCAACTGGGAATATTGCAATTTGATGATTTTTAAGGTGCTTTAGCGATTCTTCCACAGTTAATATATCAGTAAATTTTATATTTTCTGCTTGAGCCAATTCCATATAATCAACTAGTCCACCAGTGTGATGAATTAGATGTCTCAATGTTACAGGTTCAGCATATGCACCTACAGAAGGGACAAATTTTACAATTGAATCATCTAAACTCAATTTCCTCTCTTGTTCTAAGAGTAATATAGAAAATGCTGTGAATTGCTTAGAAACTGAAGCAATATTAAAAATATTTTTTGTGTTTATAGGTGAATTTTTCTCTATAGAAGCTAAGCCAACCGCACCTTTATAAGTTACCCCGCTATCAAAACTAGCAATATATGAAAAGCCAGGAGCTTTTTGGGAAAACTTGTTCAATAATTGTTTAATCAATGTATGTGTCGTTTCATTATATGTATTATTCATCTCAATCACGTACCCCTTCCATTAAATAATTAAAAATAGATTACTCTATTATCTTTCTCATATTGAATCCAATTAACCTTCATATCGAATTTTTGATATAGGGTATATCTCAAGTTATTCTACTTTAGTTTCTTCAGAAACTAAAGTAGAATATCATTATATTTGCACAATAGATACCGTTTATAAATCCCTTGTGCAAATTCTTGTATTAGCTCTTAATTACGTAAAAAAATGGAGGGTATGACATGGAAATTTATTATGATGTAGCGGTAGTTGTCGGTGGTCCGGTTGGACTTATGACAACATGTGAATTAGCTATTCAAGGTGTAAAAGTTGTCGTTTTAGAGAGAAGATTAAATCGGATAAGAAATTCTAGAGCACTCACACTTCACCCTCGCTCCTTAGAATTAATGGCTATGAGAGGTATTGAAAATCGATTTTTATCTAGAGGTAAGAAATCAGATACCAACCATGTTGCTACCTTAGATACAAGATTAAACTTTAAAAATTTAGATACTGATTTTCCATATACGCTTTTTATCCCCCAATCTATTACAGAAGAAATATTAGAAGAGCGTGCGCTAGAATTAGGTGTAGACATTAAACGTGGTCATACTTTAAAAGATTTAAAATAATTTTGTACTATACAGTAATGAAACCGAATTCATTTTTATTTAATCAAGAGATTTCGATTTATTATTGGGGTAGCACCACACATCCATCAACTTAA
>NZ_QOSA01000017.1:0-171541 GCF_008368795.1 Bacillus sp. BF2-3 | reverse complement strand
CTTTTAGGGGTCACTTCATAGTTGGGTGGCTTGTTTTTTTATTAATCAATGAAGGAATTGAATAGAATGAATCTCTCGTTCATTTCTCCTAATTGGCTTCTTTATATGGGGCAAAAGATTGCTACTTTTTTCGTATATTGGTAAAATAAGTTCTTGGGTCTTACTTATTGTTATCGGTATAATGTTTGTCGCTTGAATGAAAGAAATTAGTTGCAAAAATTTCGCACTATGTAAAGGGGTACAGCAACGATCCCCTTTTTGGGAGGCACCTTAAACATAAAGCGAGAGAAGAGGCTATATGAACGATTCTCCTATCTTGTTTAAATATTAAACGAGTTACTGCAATTGGAACAGGTATATCAAACTAGTCGACATCCTGATGGATTATGTTTTTCTAGTAATCTATTACTTCTGATGGAATCGATAGATTGCTAGAAAGCGGAAAACAATTATTAATATATTCCGAAGCAGGTGTAACAGAGTGTCCTTCCATAATTAAGGGTAAAACCAAAATACGTTTTTTTAAAGAATGATTTGTTAGAACAGGTTATAAGGAATAAAACAGAAAAGAGGATCACATGTTAGATACTTTACAGAAAAGTAAAAAGTTTTTTTTAGTATGTCTTATTTTTTTAGTGCTTTTAACCGCTTGTGGTAATACAGATGTTAAGACATCTAAAGCTTCATTACCACCGGCTGAATCCAATATAGATACATCATTAAAAGCACCGAATTGGGTAGAGAAAAGTCCTATCCAACAGTCTCCTAATTTTACGGAAGATAAAAAAGTACAATCGGTTGTGAATTTAATAGCAACGGGTGATAATTTATATCATGACGCAGTAATTAAAGATGGCAAACAAAAAGATGGTTCATATGATTATAATTATATTTATGAAAATATCAAAAAAGCTGTTAAATCAAGCGATCTTGCTATAGTGAACCAGGAGACTCCGATTGCCGGAAATAATTTAAAAGTACAAGGATATCCGACTTTCAATACACCTGAAGAAGTAGGCCAATCTTTAGTGGACACTGGATTCAATATAGTGACGCAAGCGACAAATCACGCTATGGATATGGGTATTAAAGGTGTTGCGAATACAAGAGAATACTGGAAGAAATATCCGGATGTTATCCCGGTAGGTATTAATGAGAGTCAAAACGAGCGTAATGAAATAAAAACGATTACAAAAAATGGTATTCGTTTTGCGTTACTCAATTATACATATGGTACGAATGGAATTAAAATTCCAGCTGATAAGTCTTGGGCTTTAAATTTAATTGATAAAAAAGCGATACAAAATGATGTGGAAAAGGCGAAGAGTAGCTCTGATATGGTGATTGTTATGGTGCATTGGGGAGTAGAATATACCTCAACACCTTCAAAGCAACAAAAAGAAGTTGCTCAATATTTAACAGATTTAGGTGTAGATGTAGTAATTGGAAATCATCCACATGTAATTCAACCAATTGAGTGGAAACAAAATAAAGATGGACATGAAACGCTAATCTATTATTCTCTTGGAAATCTTATTTCTGCGCAAGAAAAATTAGAAACATTGGTTGGAGGATTATCTTATGTACAATTTGTTAAGTATGAAGATAAAACTTTTGGTATACGACAAGCGGCAATCGTACCGACAGTAACCGACTATGCTGATGGTAAGAAACAATTTAAAATTCAATTTTTAAAAGATTATTCGGATGAAAATTCTAAAAAACATGGAATTAAAAAATTTGTCGGCCCCGTTTCTTTGAAGGATTTCAAGGAGATTCCTAGAGACGTGTTGGGAAATTGGTATAAAGACTAATAAACAAAAAGGGAATGAGATACAATTAAAAAATTTATAATTTTAGCATTGGTATTAGCAATGGGATGGAGTCTTGCTGCTTGTAGTGGAAAGCAAACATCTCAGGCAACTACTAATAATAACGATAAAAATAAAAATGAAATACATGCGAAGAAAAAAGATGTTTTACCTATCTCTGATGTTAATGATTGGAGAATTATCCTTGTAAATAGAGAGCATATGTTATCAAAGGAACTAGGAATTGAATTAACAAGTATCACCCAAAATGCGAAGCCAAATATGAAAATAGATAGTAGAATTGCAACTTCTTATCAGGATATGGTAGCAGCTGCAAAAAAAGAGGGAATCAATCTTTATTTAAGATCAGGTTATCGAGCTATAAAATTACAACAAACTTATTATGATGCTTCAGTTAAAAGCTATAAATCTCAAGGCTTGTCGGATAAAGAGGCTAGTGCTAAGGCATTGGAATATCTTCAGTATCCTGGTGCAAGTGAACATCATACTGGATTAGCGTTAGACATTATTTCAGTTGAATGGCAGAATACTGTAGAAGATTTAAATGCAAAATTTGAAACTACCGATGCATTCAAATGGTTAGATAAGAATGCTGCAGAATATGGGTTTACTCTCCGCTATCCAAAAGATAAAGAGAATATTACTGGCATTAAGTATGAGCCATGGCACTATCGTTATGTAGGAAAAGAAGTTGCTGTTTATCTAAAAGAAAAAGGGTTAACTTTAGAAGAATATAACGAAAAAATTAAGTCTGGTAAGTAAAAATATGCTGTAATTTTATTAAACATTATGCACTGCTACAGGAAAAGGTGAATCTGAGGATGTGTTAACCTTCCGCCTAGTATTGTAAAAACTGAGTATGATAATTTGAGCACGTATGAACCAGTTATCGTGTAAAAAGATGTATGTATTAAGAAATTAAAGTTAAGGATCTGATATTCATATCAGATCCTTTTTCTATTGTTCTTTTAAGCGCGACTGAGCCAAAATATTGGAATGAATATAGAAACAAAACAGCCCAAGGAATAGTAAAACGAGTCCGGGAGCCTACTCGTACGCTTCATTGGGATTATCCAGAAATAGTTGTTGATGAAATAAGAAAGAACTGGTCTTACTCTCAAGCAAGGATTTAATACGAATGAATTGGATAAAAGGTAATAATAAAAAACACTGCGCCTGGCAGTGTTTTTTATTATTTCTGCACATAAATACATAGTCATATTGATTAAAGTTTCACTTTATTGAAGAAAAATGCGAAAGCCATTCATAAAATATGGAAATGTTAAAATCCCTTTGATAAAATAGCAATATGTAAAAATAATTATTTGTTAATTCTTAATGTAATGAATATTCATGTTTAAATATACGAATTTAACTACATAGTTATTGCGCTAAAGGGGGAGAAAGATGTTAGATGAATTATACAATGCTTTTTTAAATGCGTCTGGTTTTACAGAAAGTGCGAGGAAACGAGATCGGTATGATGATTTACATGATTATTTAAAAGATAAAGAAAGAGAGTTAAAGCAATTCATTCAAGAGGCTGAATCAGCGAAGAGAGAGTATGAGAGTAAAAGTAATGGCTTAGAAGCTAATAAAATTCCGGCAGTTGAATTTGAACAAAAACGTCATGAAAAGGATGAAGACTTAAATACAGTATTATCCTATTTTAAAAGTGCATTAAGCGATGTTGGATCTGCAAAAAGTACAGCTTATGCAAAGTATTTGGAATATAAAGCGAAAGCAGAATCAGAGAAAGCGTCAGCATACGCTGCAGCGACCAAGGCTTTTGAAGAAAAGAAAAAGGAATTTGAAAAACTTATCCATTAAGCATACAAAGAATGGAGGGAACCAACATGAGTGGTAAAGAGGTTGAAATTATAGGAAGTAACACTGCAAGTGCCATTTCTTACGCACAAAACATTGAAAATGGTATGAAGGATTCTTTAAACCAAGCGAAAGACTTAAAAGCATATGTCACAGGTGCGAAATGGAATGGAAAAACGAGAGATGCATTTTTAAGTTATCTTGATTTGATCATTCAATATAATTCAGAAATGGTAGAGGCATTTGAAGGACATACGAAAGCTTTGAAAGAGTTAGATAAAAGCATTCAAACGTACGGAGATAAATCGGAAGTAAGGGCGATAAAACAACTGTGATGGAGAAACGAGGGATAAAAGAATGGGGAAAGAAATGAGTTTTGCACCTGCTGAATTATATGTTCTCGCAGGTGCAGCTGGGGTTACCGATATATTTGGATTGCCAAACCGTGACGCAATTATTTTACTTGATGCAGAATGTGTCACGAAAGCAACTACGAGTTTAAAAGAAAAAGGCCTACTTACAAGTGAAAATGGAATTACCCCTGCAGCTTTTCAAATAATTGAACTATTAAAGGAATATGAAAGTTGTCATGAATACACGAGAATGAATAATGTATTAATTGGCTTTTTGAAAGAGGATAAAGACCGAGTGGCTGTATTAACGGAAATAGAACCAAATAAAAAATACGAGATCGACTACATACCAAAGCCAGACGTATATTTTTCCTTATTAACACGCATCCCTTTCTTATTGAGAGAACCGAGGGAAATAGAAGATACATTTTTCTCAAAGAGAATGACAGAAGAAGAACAACAAACATTTGAGGAAAAAGATTTATCAAATAAAAACGTTATAGCGATAGAAACGTATACGAGGCCTCGAAGTAATAGAGGAGGAAAATGGGAATGTTTCTTATATTTCACTGAAGGAGAAGATTTCGTTCAAATAGATGTAGATCGTAATCGATATGACTGGGTGAGCCTCTATGCGGTTAATAAGAAATTGTATGACGTGTTAAAAATGCCATATAAAAAGTTAATTGACCCGAGACAATTCTCGTTAGGAGGTATTCAATAATGCAAGTATCAATGGGAGATAGTGGTTCTGGTGGTGGAGAAGAAGTATTAGTTAATTTTCAAGAACTACTAGATATAGTAATGAAGTTAGAAAATATATATAAAATCCATGTAGACGTCATTGGAACGAATATTGAGAGTTTATTAAGCTGTGATTTTTATCAAAAAGGTGAAGCGATGAGAGTAATTGAAAAATATCCTGATATATTACACAAAACACTTGAATTGGCTGAACACTATTATAGGTCGGCGACAGTTGTAAGGGACGCATGTGTAGAAATGTTTGAAAAGGATGAACAATTACGTGAAATATTAAGTAAGTTGTAGAAATCACCATACGGCTGGGGGGATGAAAACGAGATGGATGTGAAATATAGACCTGAACCATGGCAAAACATGGGGGATGGTATGAATCGAATTACAAAAGATGCACTCATGAAATTACGGGAAGCAAATGAATCATTAAAAAGAATTGATGGAAGAATACGAGATTTAGACTCGGATGGTAGTATACATTTTAATCCTAAAAATCAATCGCAAAAAATCGGGGAATTACTTGATAGCTATTCGACATTACAAAAATATTGCGGAGAAGCAGGGCGATTAGTCTCTGAACATATAGATAAACCTTTTTTAGTAGAAATGGATAAATTCGCTCAAAAAATGAGAGATACATCTATTCTCAGTTTTGAAACAAATAACCGAATTGGCTCTACAACAACGACAGTATTACCAGGTGCGCATGCAGGCTACGGAAGTGTACCACAAACAATACAGAAGAAGAAAGATAAAATAACAGTAGAAGATATTTTTAGAGATTCACCTGCATTTGATAACGTACTGAGAGGGGAATACAAAGAACTAAAAAAACAAAATCCAGATGCAAAATTAAATTATGAAGAATACAAGAAAGTAGTCCCATCCACACGAGGATTTGAATACAAATCGATAGAAGATGAACAGAAAAAACTAGAAATGGTGCGAGACATAGGAATAGGCGTAGGAATCATCATCACAACAATCCTTTGTCCACCACTCGGGGCCGCTGCCGCAGTAGTATACGGAGGTGTACAAATAAAAAGCGGTATCGACGGAGAAGACTGGGGAACACACCGAAAATTGAGCCAAGAAGAGCGGGTAGGAAACATCATTTTTGGCGGATTAGATGCAATCCCAGTTGTTGGAGCAGTAGGAAAAGGAGTAAAAGCATTCAAAGGCACGAGTGAATTAGCTGATTTAGCGAAATTATTAAAATTCAAAGAAGGAATGCCTGGTTTTAATCCAAATTTGGGTAAAAATGTGGTACAATCGCTTAAGGAAAATAATCTATTAAAAAATTTAAAAATACAAGGCTGGAAAACCGTAGGTAAGATTAATGATGCGGACTACTTCATAAAAGGTCTAGTAGCAAAAGGTGTGGACTCCGTAACCCCATTCGCTAAAGGTGTAGAAATACTGCCAGATGGAAGTGTCGCTAGAACTGGAACGAACTATAGCGGGAAATTCCAAGAAGCCCATGATGCCTCAAAGGCGAGTATTCAGAGTAGGATCTCGAATTTGGAGAGTGGTGGGGTTAAGGGTACGGGTAAAGTTGGTTATGGCAGTAACATTTCAGACAATATCTCAAAAGAAATTAAAGAGTTAGATAAAGAAATAAATAGATTGAAAATAGAGGGAAATGACAAAGAAGTCAAAAGATTAACGCGAGAAAAAAATAAATTGGCCAACAAGTTGGATACGAAAGATGTTATTAGTGATCATTATGACTTGAAGGTTGCAAAGGAGTATGAAAGAAAAATCGATAATTCTAAATATTTTTCTCATGATAAAGGTGATTTTGGGGAAGAAGTGACAAAAATAGTAGCTAGAGACAGTGATTTAGGTAAAGATGTTTCCGATCTGTTCCAAGTGGGGAGAAATGGTATAGATGCAGCATTCCTATCGAAAGGGCCGCCGCCAAAGTTAACTATTATTGAATCAAAGGCATCAGATTCCGCTAGTTTTAGTTACTCGGATAAACAGAAAAAGGGTGGAGATACTTATTTTCAAGACATGGTTAACAGCGATGATCCTAGGTATGCTAATTTTAGAGATAACTTAGAGAATCTGATGGAGGAGAGTCCGGATCTACAATTCGATTTTATTAGAGTTGAAACAGATATAAAGATTACTGATACTGGATTCGGTGTTGATGAGTTAAAGGTAAAGGACTGGAATAAGAAAATAGATTAATTCATAGGGAGGATGCAATGATGAACCCCAAAAAGTTAGAAATGGCTTTTAAAAGATATAGCAAAAATTTTGTGGATGGAATCAAATTTGAAGATGTTAAAGATAAATATAATGTCAGTAGAAGTAAGGTTGAGAAAATTGTTGAGCAAAATGAAACAGAGAAAGATCATATCCTACTAATAAATTTAAGCAAAATTTTCTCATATCACTTGTCACTATGGAAAAACGATGTATTGATAAGCGGTGGAAACAATGTAGAAGGATTAAAGAACATGCAGAAAGTCTTATTTTACCAGTGCATGGGACAAGATCTTTATAAAATCAGATATCCAAAGATGATTTTGGGGTATACGTTTAAAGAAGTCGTCCTCACATTAGTTCATTTTGCAATGTATGGATGGGAGAAAGAAGAAAATATATTATATGATTTTATGGTTCATCACTTCGGTGGACATTTAATAGATGCTAATGAAGAGAATAGACATATTTGGTTTTTGCTAGAGCTATACTTGCAGTATAGAAATAAAACCATCATGGGGACAAATGAAAAATTGCATCTAGTCGTGAAAAATAAGTTTAAAGAAGCTGAACTGCGATGCGATTTAATCCCTGAAGACCTAAATATATATGATGAAGTGTTAGGACGTTGGTCGACTCGTGACTTAGAAGAAATAGAATATCTAATTTCGATAATGTCTCAGTATCATTCTGCGTTAGCTTCTGAAATCGGACAGCTAGGTGAATTTGGTGATTTCAGATACGGATTTTATCCTTTTGAAATATTATTTTTAATCCATGTAAGGAAACAACTAGGGTTGCCAGTACCTACTCAAATCGATAATTTTCTGATGAATACTCCAGAAGCTAGAATGGTATTTGGGGAACATGAGTCATATCCTGAATGGGATCCCGTACTTCAGATGATCGATCAATTTTATCGTGAAAACTATCCGGAATATATTCCTAACAAGCATGGAGAATTATTTCAATAAAAGGGAGGAAGCTAAGATGCCTGATCAAGGGATAGCGCAGATTATATTTCCTGATAGCAAGGATTTGGAAACATTTTTGAAGGAACAAGGAAGTTATGACTTACATGAAGACCTATTAAAATATGGATTGACAACGAAACAGTTTTTATACGTTGACTATAAAGGTGAGCAATACCAAGAAATTGTCAATTTTATTCTTGATTACGAATTTGCCCACCAAATTGAATTAGCAACACAAGAAGAACTTGAGAGATTAGAAGCATTTAATTATGAATTTTTACCCGATAAGATCAAGATGGCCAACAAAATACTGTCACCAAAGGGATTTGGTCTGTTTTTATATCCAAATTCGGGCGACTTTTATGCATTATTCATTGGGAAAATAGAGAATATAACAAAAATCCTGCAAGAAGAGGTGTTGCTTGATGATAGAATTCCTTTTCAAGAAAGGTGTATCAAATATTATAGATAGACCTAAGGATTGTATGCCTTCACTCTTGAATCCGATCAAGATTTTCTTATAAGTTAATATCAAGATTGCATAACCATCTAGAATGTGCTATTTTTGACCACGTACAATTTTAATAACACCATGTGTTACTACAAATGCATTTAAACTTGTCACCTCCTGAATTCGAAATAATAAAAATGTTTTGGATTTGGGAGGGTTGATAATAGAAAAATAAATTGAGAAATGTGCCTATTTTATTGGTTACTTGGACGCTGACAAAGGTACATGCTTAGTAAAGGAATTCAATGGCAACGTTAGGAGAACGTAGTGGCTATTGAATTTTTTATTTTTACAACTGTATTAGAAAGAAAAGCGTGAGAATTAGGCGAGATGATATTTTATTGAAAAGACATGGAAAGGACACAATAATAATGAACTCGTAAGTATTAATGTATTACTTGTTACCATATAAAAGGTGTCATACTACTGTTACTACAAAATTTACAAATTTAATGCTACTTAAAACAGATGAATTTAAAGCACTTGATTGTCTCCGAAAGGCAACGAGTGCTTTTTTATTAGATAGACATGCTATAAATTTTTAGAAAATATTTTTTATGAATTCAGGCTAACATAAATTATTAGTATTATATAATTGAAAATACATTAGCAAAAGGTGCGGACTCCGTATCCCAAATCTTTAAAGGTGTAGAAATACTGCGAGATGGAAGTGTCGTTAGATCTGGAACGAACTATAGCGGGAAATTCCAAGAAGCCCATGATGCCTCAAAGGCGAGTATTCAGAGTAGGATCTCGAATTTGGAGAGTGGTGGGGTTAAGGGTACGGGTGAAAGTGGAATTCCTCCTAGGTACGGTGAGAGAAAGATTACAGATGAAGAATATGAAGCATTAAGAAAAAAAACGACGGCAAAAATAAGAAAACAAGTAAATAAAGGCCACAATAAAAAGATAGAAACGGAAGATCAAGCTCTTCCTGGAAAAACTTTTATAGGTTCACTAGAAGCAGATCATATTGTGTCTATGGACAGAATCGCAAATATGGATGGTTTTGGTAATTTAACAGAAAAACAACAGTTAGAAGTATTAAATAACCCAGAAAACTTTACAGGATTAAGTAAATCTGCAAACACTTCAAAGCAATCTAAATCGTATGAAGAATGGACACATTATAAAAAGAGAACACCAGATGAGATAGAAGTTAGTCCTGACTTTAGGAGCAAGATGATTACAAGAGAAAAACAGCTTGAAAGAATATTGCAAAAACAAATTGATGATTTTAACAAAGAATAATATAAAATAATATTAAAAAGGATGGGAAAAAAATGAGTTCTAAGTTAGATATATTAAGAGAGTATAATGAAGATATTCAATTGATTAATGCAAATGAATTTAAGAATATAAACGCATCTTTAATTCCTGATTTATGGGTGGAAGTATTTAGTAAACATGATAGAGAAAAGAGAATCAAGAAAATTTTAAGTATATGGAAAAAATATGTGAATAATAATTTATCTAATACTATTGCTTACTTATCAGAATACCTTGAGGATATTGAACTGATGGTAAGTGAGGACACCTATTCAATCTTGTATACAATAAAAAATCAAGGTGGAGAAGATTTATATTATGAAGGAAGAAGTCCTAAAGATAGTTTTAATAATGAGGAATTAGAATCTTCATGGAGAGAAATTCCTGAATCTATTAGGGACTTTTACGAAAATGTTCATAATGGATTTTATGATTACACAAGTGAATCGATGGGATTGATGCCATTAGAAGCTATAACTTACTTTGGGGATGATGACTTAGAGTGGGGGATTATAGATGAATTGGAAGAACCGATAAGGATTAATTTAAAAACATCTTTTGGATTCTTTAGTAATGGTATGGGGAGTTACATAGCTATAGATTATGAAAATTGTAAGAATAACAATGCTACTTTTTGGTCAGCTAAGAGTCAGCCTAAATATAATGTTCACTTTTGGAATTTTGTAGATGAATGGATTGTTATCGGTTTTGAATAAAAGGTTTTTAAAATTTTGATACAAAGTCTATAAACTTAAAGAGATTTTTAGGTTTAGAAAACAAAAAGGCCAGGAATTATTCGTGGCCTTCCTTTTTGGTTACTTGCATTTTTACATTTTCAATTTCACTTTCAAGATACTTGAAGTTTTGCATTATTTTATTCTCTAAGCTAGCATAACTAAATTGAACTTTTTTAAGGATAGTAGTAATACCTTCTAATTGTTCCGTGTTCTTTTCTAAGTTTATGAACAATTCTCTTTCTCGTCTATCTGAACGTTTGCGTTCTTCTACTAGTAGTTTGTAATGAATACCTCTTTCTTCTTTTATGTTTTTGGTTAAGGAACTAACCTGCTCTTTGTGACTATCACTAACGCTTCGAACATACCCATAACTTTAACAGACATGAAAATAACAAACACCATAATAACGCAAAGTAGAGCCATGAAAGGTTTATCGCCATGAGTAAATTGATCGATTCATCTTGATAAGGTTTTACTTCTTCTGGTGTCGTGCAGCGACTCTGAAATGAACCCAAAAAGTTAGACACTTTTTGGGTTCATTTCAGAGTTCTTTTTTGTGTTTTAACGTGAATTTTTTGATTCGTCTTGTTATTTTATTATTTCTTCTGGTGTCGTGCAGCGACTCTGAAATGAACCCAAAAAGTTTTTTGGGTTCATTTCAGAGTTCTTTTTTGTGTTTTAACGTGAAAATTTTAAAGAGAATTATAATTTTATAATTGTATTAACTTTTAAATTTTATAGAATGAAGTAAAACGTTTAATAGGGGATAATCCAGAATTTTACATTCGATGACGCTATTTGGTACATGGCTACATGTTGCAGCAAAGAAAGGATATTTTGGAATAGTGGAATATTTAGTCCATAAAGGAATCGATGTTAATACAAAAGGTGATATATTTGATGATTCCCCTTTAAGAGTGGCAGCAGGAGAGGGGGATTTGGAGATAGTAAAGTATTTAATAGAGACCGGCGCAGAATTAGATGTGAGCTTAGCGAACAGAAATCCATTATTTGGAGCAATTTATGGTGGGCATAAAGAAGTAGTTGAGTTTCTAGTTGAAAAAGGAATAGATATTTCAATTAGATATACTGGAGAGAGTATTAAGAATTTGGATGCATATGAATATGCTAGAGAATTTGGGCAAACTGAAATTGCTGAATATTTAAAGCAGAAGATGGATAAAAAAAATAAACTGTTAAAAAAGTAAATACTCTATGATGGTTGTACCATCATAGAGTGTTATGTGCAATGATAGAATAGAAAATAAAGTACGAGCTTAGGCGAGATGACATTTTACCGGGCGATAAATATAAACACATGGAATGTATATGAAACTAATGAACTCGTACAAACTCGTAAGTTTTAACATAGTATTTGTTAGGAAGTATAAAAAGTGTCATATTGTTACTACAAAACTTATAAATTTATGCTGCTTAAAAACAAATGAACTTAAAGCGCTTGATTGTCTACGAAAGACAACAAGCGCTTTTTTATTAGATAGGCATGTTATAAATGTTTAAAAATTATTTTTATGAATTAAGGTTAACAGAAATTACTAGTATTATATAATTGAAAATACATTAGCAAAAGGTGTGTACTCCGTAACCCCATTCGTTAAAGGTGTAGAAATACTGCCAGATGGAAGTGTCGCTAGAACTGGAACGAACTATAGCGGGAAATTCCAAGAAGCCCATAATGCCTCAAAGGCGAGTATTCAGAATAGGATCTCGAATTTGGAGAGTGGTGGGGTTAAGGATGCGGGTGAAGGTAGTAGGATTATTCCTGGTACTCCGGGTATTGTAACAGGAGGGAATTCTACTAAATTAGGAAAAAATATGATGACAGAAATGGGGCTTAAACGTTCAACTAAATGGAGTGGATATCAAGCACAGCATATTATTCCTTCTGAAATGGCAGATAATCTTGTAATTAAAAAGATAGGTATGAACTTTGATGACTCATCAAACGGTATTTTTCTAAGAGTACCAGATGATAATATAAGTACAATGGCTAGACATAGAGGATATCATTCTGTTTACAATGAAGTAGTTGCAAGAGCATTAAATAAAATGGATATTAACCAAAGTATTGATAGTTTACAAAAACAGGTATATGATTTGCAAAAAAATTTAAGGAAATTACAGGGGAATGGTTTACCATTGTACCCAAGCCAAGGTGCAACAGTGGAACTTTGGGAAAGAAAGCTAAAACAATTGGAAATACAAAATAAGTAAATATCAGTAAGGTGGTAAGGTGTAATGGAAAATAAAGATATTAGTTTGCTTGAAGAATTACTTTATAATACAAATAACGAGGATACAATTAGCCGAATAAAGAATATAGATAATCCAATAATCCTTCATTGTTTTACAGCAAATTATAATTGAAATAGTGGATTTGATATACCAAATGCAATTCTTGAAAATAAAGATTGTGACTTAGGAACGGGATTACTAATGTTTCATTATGCAGACGGATATCGACTATTAGAAAGTCCGGAGGAAGTTTCGAATTCTCCATTACAAGAATGGAAGGTTTTTATATTAAAACTTCAAAATAAAATTATGAATTTGAAGTTTAAAACACAAAATATATCATTTAGCCCTGAATTAACAAAAATTCAAATATTCAAGTTAAAAAAAAGGAACCCAAGTATTTCAGATATTCTTATTAATGAGTCACCAGGAAATATAATTGATATTCCTAAAATATAAATAAACATTAAAAACTCATTACAGTAAATAAATGAGCTTAGTTATAGTGATTTTATAAACCTTACTATACTAAATTATATTTTATGGACGGATATAATAAAGTTCGTGGTGCTAAATTTAAATACGCATAAGTATATATGAATAAAAAATAAAGTATATGTGAAGTAGATAGAAAAAATAAAAGGTTTTTGAAAGTATGTACTCCATCATGGTTGTACCATCATGGAGTACTGTGTGCAATGATAGAATGGAAAATAAAGTAAAATAGCATTTTATTTGGCGATGAATATAAACATATGGAATGTATATTAAACTAACGAACTCATACAAACTCGTAAGTGTTAACATAGTCGTTGTCACGACATATAAATGGTGTCATACTGTTACTACAAAATTTATAAATTTATGCTACTTAAAAATAGATGAACTTAAAGTACTCGATTGTCGATTAAAGGCAACGAGTGTTTTTTTGCGTTTTAGCGTAGAAATTTAACAGAGCACTATAATTTTATTATGTAAACTTTTTACGTGATTTTTTATACAACTAAAGAGAAGAAAAATGTTCACTATTACTTTCATTTCTGTTATGAAAATTCTACAATAGAAAACAGAACATATATTTGGTATAATCAAAATATACTATATGAAATGATGTATATGAGTTTGAAATTCATGTAATAAGGTAAGCAAGCAATACATAACAATAGCTAATATTTAAAGTTCTTGTACCTATAGAATTCAATTCATGTTATATAAATCAATTGTTAGAAAGGAAAAGATGTAATGAATCAAATTTCATTTGAAGATTTATTTGAAGAAGAAAAAGAAAAGGTGGAGGTAGCTGAGGTATGTAAGGTACCAGCCCCTTTATCACCATTACAAAAAGATATTTTAGAATTAATTGATTCTGAAGAAATAAGTGCGCTTGAGCTATGTGAACGATTAATACGATCTGGTAAAATACCCGATGAAAGATTCACAACGAATAAGCCTAAAGCATATGGGCAAGTATGCTTACTATTAGAAGGTTTTGTTACAGAAGGAAAACTTATTTTTATCAAAGATGATGAGAAAAGAGATAGGGTATATAAATTGAAAGAAGAAGTTTGAGATGTATAGTGGGAGATGAATGATTGGTTCCCTTTAACTTGCAGCTCCGTTAGTCTAGTAATGTCCACTAAAAAGGTGTCAATCTCTCCTAGATTGACACCTTCATACTTTTAACATCTTACATACTTACGCTTGAAACCAAGTCTTCCTCTATCAAGTTCTTTCTGAATACTTTCAGAAGCATTTAACAAACTGCTTTTTTTATTATCACGTTTGACTTCAACTATACCAACTTCTTTTGCAATCTCGACTGCTTTTTCATGTAGTGGTACATATGAGATTGCCACAGTGTTTAGGAAATTATTCATAGCGGATTTTGTTCGTTCTGGAGAATGATGAATTGTATCTTTCACCATTTCAAGCATATCGGAAATTTTACTTTCGGAAAACTCATTGTCTTTGCGATTTCCTAATAGCCAACAGTAGCAACTCCAGCCGGCAGACATTTTAAGCTCGTCCCCACTTGCAATCCATTTATCAGCAACATCTTGTGCGATATTTGACTCTGATAAAGTTACTGCCACTACATAATCAGATGGCATATAAAAATATGCCCCGTCTATCCAGCGATCAAAATCAGACTCACTCATAGCTTTTGGATCGGCAATAATACCTGCAAAGTACATAGCATCGTAGTTACCTGTGGCATAAAGCTCTTCAGCTAACTCTTGATTTAATTTTATTTTTTTAGCGATTGGTTTCATAGCACCTGTAGCTACTCCGAATACTGGCTCATGCGCACCGTTAGATATGTATATTTTTTTCGTTCGTTCCTTACCTAGAGCCTCAAGTTCTTGCATAACTGTTTTAAAATCCATAGCTGTGCACTTCCTTCCTTCATGTAAGAGCCTTTTTAAGTCTTTCATATTTCTTATTTTAATACTAATTGTATTCAAGAGGTATGTCTACTTTCTAAAAGTATCGAAACTTGGTTTGAATTTTAGATGAAATAAAGAGCTAATTAAAAGGGTGGTATAATATAGAAAAAGTGAATGATGAAAATCAAATAGGGGGTATTCAATTGGAAATAAAATTGAATCGATTATATAGAGAGATAGCGGAAACGGTTCATGCCATGATTCCAGAAGAATGGGAGAAATTTTATTTTTATGCACAAATATCAGAAGATGGAGGGGGAACTTACTTTTTCTATAACAACTTCAGAAATAAAGAAAATTATAAGTATAGTGTAGAAATTCCTTTTAAATACGAAGTTGATGAAGAGGAGTTTGAAAGGAAAGAAGATTTTTTATATAAATTGAGTAAGGAATTAAGAAATGTTTTCAAAGATAACCACCAAGAACTTTGGTATTCCTTTACAATGTCTCTTGAACATAGTGGGAAATTTAACATGCATTTCGATTATACAAATTGGTTCGATACAGAATATAGTTTTAGTGATCAGATGATTATTTGGAAACATAAATACTTAGGTGAAGTACCAATTGATGAAAATGATAAAGAGCTAATTAATAAGTATGACAATGAATTTCCGAATAATCCTATTTGACTGAAAGGAAAGAAGAAATGGTTTTTATAAAAATCATGAATTTTAAAGCGTAAGTTGAATGAGAATATATATTCATAATGGAGGACGCTATTAATGGAAGTACACGGAATGGTTTCAATATGGTTCGGTAATATGCAAACGCAAGATCAGTTGGATACATATATAGATGTTACGTATGATGAAGAAGGAGACTCTATACCAGCAAGATTTTTTGTTGATTTTAATATTGATATGATTGATGTAGATGAAGATTTTATTGAAAAGGAAGTGTTAGAAGAAGCGAGTGATGACATTTCTATGTTATTAACGGGATGTTCATATGATGATAAAATACTTTCTCGAATTAAGGAAGTAGTTAAATTAAATAAATCCTATAATTCTATCGTTTTAATTTATAATTTTCAATATGACAATTCAGTAAGTAATTTTGAAGCTTTTGATTTTGTGACTGCTACAAGCTATCTATAGTTAGAAGCAAAGTATAGTAGAATAAAAAATACATTTGTATAGTTTTTCCAATGAATATTTGGTATGATGGTGAATGGGAAAAATATACAAGTTGTTAGTTTTTCAAAAAAGGGGGATTGAATTGAAAAGAACACCTGAATTTGTATTAGGTTTAATTGGTGGCATTTTGGGAATTATTATTTCCATAATATTAATAGTTGTAGCGTTTAATATTATGGAAGGTGTTGATTACGAACTTTTAGCTTATTACTCTATTATTTTAACGGTTCAAATAGGATTGTTCATTTTATCGTGTTTAGTAAACAAGGTTAATAATAAAGTTTATGGAGTTTGTATGATTGTGATTCCTATAGTTATGTTGTTTATGTCATTATTCTTTTTACTTATTCCGACAATTTTACAAATTATATCTGGTTCATTTGCATTTAGGACATTAAAGTTAGAATCGAATGTAAGCTAAATATAATTATAAACGTCTGAATATTCGGTTTTTTAAACATTTTCGTTTGCAGTTCAAATTAACATAAAGTACAAAGTTGTACGCTTTAGGAGGAGAAATAGATGATTATTTGGTCTGGTTGGGGTTTTTTAGTCGCAATTATTGTAATTATTAATACTCTTTTGGGTAAGGCTATCTTTGGATCTATAACGGGGGACGCTACATATTTTCAAGACCATAGTTGGCCAATGGCGGTAATGTTTATTATATCAGGGGTTATGTCTTGGTATTTAGGTAAATATATTAATAAGCCAGATGGGAAAGTTTATATAGATGCCGAAACTGGTGAAAAAGTTATGTTTAACAAAAAGCACTCATTATTTTTTATAAAAATGGAATATTGGGGACCGATTCTAGGAGTTATTGCGATTGTAACTTTAATTACAAGATAAAAAAAGAGGATGGGTATAGCAAGAGTAATCCATTCAAGTAGAAGGAGAAATCAGTCATGAATGCAAAGAAACTACTAGGGGTAGCAGTTCCGGTCATGTTGTTATTTGGTTGTGGAGTTTCTGAGAAAACGAACACTTCTAAACAGGAGAAAACGGAAGAGTCTAAAGTAAAAGAATCGAAGTCTAATAGTAAGAAAGAAAAAGTTTCAAAGGAAGACTATCCTAATAAAGTGTATAAATTAGGGGTAGAGTTTGATAAGTTGTTTGCGGAGCATAACAATATTACAAGAGAGGTTTTTGACGGTAAGAAAAAGAAATCAGATATAGTAGATAGTGTGAAAGAATTAAATAAAGTGTTAGATAAATTTGAGTCGATAGATCCCCCTGCAGAGTATGTAAATCAACAAAAGGATTTTGAAAAAGCAATTGGTTATTTTAGAGAGTCTTTTTCTTTAATAAATGAAGTATTCACCCGAAAAGAAAAAAGAGAAAAAGGCGATAAGACTGATAAAGAGTTAATGGAGAAATCCGAAAAGTTAGTGAAAGAAGGAGATATTTACTGGCTTAAGGCATTCAAAGATCTTGAAGGGGATATTAAAATCGGTGACGGTACAGTATCTGTGAAAGATTTGAAAGAGTTAGATAAGAAAGCTGGAATTAATACGGATAACGTTATGAAGAATGTGAAAGATGGTACGGAATTAATCGGTAATTGGGGATTCAAAGGAACAGACGGTTTCATTATGTCACTTATTCTAAAAGGTGATAAGACATTTGAAACGTATGGTAAAGGTGAGTATCCAAATAAAAAGAATTATATTGAAGGCACTTGGGAATATGATAAGGAAGCTTTTACAATCTATTTACATCTCAATAAACGTTTAGTAGACGGTGTAGAAGATACAATTCAAAAAAAGAAAATAGCATATAAAGTTCAAGATTATGATGGGGAAAACTTGCAATTATTTAATGAGACGTCATTTCATACAATTAAGTATGTGAAGCAAAGTTAAAGTTATGTAGGACTAGGTTTAAATGGCCTAGTCCTTCATTAAAGTGCGAGTATGTAAATAATATGTTATCTTTCGTTCTGTTTACTTAATATCATGTTATTCTTTAATAGAGTAATAAATGGAGTTTTGCATTAAATATATGAGGTTGGTTACAAATGATAAAGAAATTTACTAGATTCGTATTAATAGTGGTTATCCCAATCAGTCTTATTACAGGTTGTGGGACTGCTGAAAAAACTGAAGCACAAAAGTCGAAAGCGGTACAAACGGAGAAAAAGGACTATATGGATTACTCATATGGTAGCAAAGGTATATTAGTAAGTGGCAAAGCGAAAGAACGGCAACAATACGAGATTGGATATATGGATGATAATAAATTAATTGGGATTGATGAAAATATTGAAGACTGCATTATTTTAGATAATAAAGATGAAGCAGGTCTCATTTGGAAACAAATAGAGCGAGGATCTATTATTGAAGTGCAATACGGTAAGGATCGCAATGATATCGTAGGCGTGCAATTCGTAGGAGATCGTGAGTCATATGAAATTAGTGATAAGTTTGATCGGAATACGATAAATGAGATTGTTGAAAACGTTAAAGGGAATTTGTAATAGATGTATTTCGATAGTATAGGATCTCTTATTATGAAATTGTATGCCAGTTATTTGTCTAAGTTTAAATTGATTATTTTGACGGTATTTGTAATTAGTTGTAAAATAATGTTTGTTGATGAATTTTATAAAAAGTATGTTAGATGAAATTCATCTGTAGGGATGACATATAAATATTTTCTTAATGGGTATAAAATATGATAATTTAAATATATAAATAAAAAGAAAATATATTAGGATTACATAGTAGATTCATATTTTTAAAAATTAATGTGACAATAAAGGGAGGTTGAGATACATACACGGTGGGAGTGTGTATGTATTTATTATAATAATGAATAAGACAATCAAACAACAAGTAATCGCACTATCAACAAGTCTAGTGATTTTAGGGAGCGTACCTTTATCAGCATCAGCAGAAGAGATCAACAAATCTCAAACTGATCAACTTAATATTGCCCAAGGAGAACACGGAACGAGCGGATTAAATTATTCTAATTTCAAGTTGGAAGTTCCTGATCATGTACAAATTAACGAAGCAGAAGTATCTGGAAATGAAAAAATGCTTTTAGAAGAATATAAGCATAAACATGTTGAAACAGAAGAATTAAACAAAATGCAAGATGCTAAGAAGGGACAAGTAGCAGAAAAGGAAGCTATTTCAAACATTGAAAAGGCATTTGAATCTGTAGATGGTCGAAATGATGGATCTGATCGTCAAATGAAACCTGTTGCAAAGCCAAGAGGTATTCAATATAGTGCACAGAGTACGAAGAAATATGGAACACTTGCAGGAGTTCCATTTGTGGAGTGGATTGTTCCAGCAGGAAATCCTGATATTCGTCCTGCGAATCCGATGAAAGCACGTTACATTACAATCCATGAGACCGCAAATACAGCCGCTGGTGCTAATGCTGAAAATCATGCGAAATATTTATACAAGCAAGCAACTGAAGGCACTTTCCGAACAGCTTCATGGCATTTTACTGTAGATGATAAACAAATTTATCAACACTTACCAACAAACGAAAATGGTTGGCATGCAGGAGATGGAGATGGTTCAGGAAACAGGGAGTCTATCGGTATCGAGATTGCGGTTAACCAAGACGGTGATTACAATAAAGCGTTAGAAAATGCAAAACGACTTGCAGGTTATTTAATGAACAAAGAAGGAATTGGTGCAGATCATATATACAAGCATCAACAATGGAGTGGGAAAAAATGTCCTGACATTTTAATTTCACGAGGTAATTGGGCTGGTTTCGTACAAGGAATTCAGTGGTATGCAAATATAAATGCGCAGATTGATACGCCTTTACAAGATAAAAATGACTCATTTAATCCAAATGAAAATAATCCAGCTGAACCTAGCATGGAACTAGTGGTAAATGGTAGTGGCATCAATGTACGTAGTGATGCGGGCATTGAACATCGTGTTGTACGTAAAGCTTCAAACGGAGATCGTTACAAAGTATTAGCGGTTAAAAATGGTTGGTATAAAGTAGGTAATGGAGAATGGATTTTCTATGACCCAAGTTGGATTAAAATTAACTACAATGTACCAAAGGAAGAAGTACAAAAGCCTAAGGAAGAAGTACAAAAAACAAAAGATGATATTACAGGTGGATGGTTTGAAGGGCATATTCGTAAATTAAACAGTCTAGGTATTATGCAAGGCGAAGGCAATGGTGTATTTGCTCCATATCGAAATGTAACGAGAGCGGAGTTTGCGAAATTAATCTCGAATGCTCTTAAACTACCAGAGGGAAATAAGTCATTTGTAGATATTAATGAGGCACATCCATCACTTCATGACGGTATTAAACGTTGTGCAAGTGCAGGAATTATTAATGGTCGTGGTGAAGGGATTTTTGATCCTAACGCACCAATTACTCGTGAAGAAGTATCTATTATGATTGACAAAGCATTACGATATAAAGGAATTACAGGTGAGTTAGTAGCATTACCATTTACAGATAAGCATTTAATAACATACAAAGAATCGGTTCAACGATTATACAGTTTAAAGGTAGTTAATGGTATTGGAAATAATGAGTTTGATCCTCGAGGCACAGCAACTCGTGGTCAGGCGGCTGCCTTTATTGTGAAGATGTTAGATTCAATGCAAAAATAAAATGAAACTTTAATCAGTGAGGGCCACTCGCATTGCAATCAAGCAGTTTATTCACCAAATTTTGAAATGAGAGTTTTACTGCCCGCAAATAGCAGAAGAAATTGTATGTAGAAGCTGACATTGGTAGAAGTAAAAAATAAGAAGAATTTGAAAGGAGCTATCCAAAATAATAATTTGGAATAGCTCCTATTTAGTAGGAAGAACAATTGTATTTGATAGATTGTAATGTAGAATGCCCTTCCAAGCCCCTCATAAGCCCCTACCAAGTAATAAATCACTAAGAAAAAACAAAAGCAAAAACAAAAACAAAAACAACTACAAGAACAAAACAAGCGCGAAAAAATGAAACCGGCGTTGTAGTAGTAAAAAAATTGTAATTCGAATGCCAAAACCATTCCCGCATTCCTATCTTTATAATGAAGGATTAAAATTTTCCTATTTACTAGCAAAGAGTGGAGGGAAACATATGGCGGTATACCGTAATGTGCAGGTGAACTTTTGGCAAGATGAATTCATATTAGATTTAACGCCAGAGGAGCGTTATTTTTACATATATTTGTTAACTGGTACGAAAACGAAGCAATGTGGTATCTACATATTACCGAAGCGTGTGGCAGAGCTTGAAACAGGTTATAGTATGGAGACTGTTGAGAAGTTGCTAAACAGGTTTGTTGAGTATGGAAAGATTCTATATGATACGGAAACGAAAGAGGTATTCATAATAAATTGGTTACACTATAACCCTATTTCAAATACGAATGTGGAGAAGTGCGTATTACGTGAGTTAAAGACTATAAAAAGTAATGAGTTCATACATATATTTTTACGTAAATGCCTTGAAAAAGAATACAAGATTCCATTAGTACTGCAGCATTTTGGTATGCCAAAAGAAGAGGATAATAGTAGTTCACAAGTAGTTATTGAAGAGAAAGAAGAAGCGGAAGAGGTGGAAACCATAGAAGAGGACGTTCCAAATAGTGAAGTTTATAAGTTTTATGAACAAAATATTAGTAGTTTATCCCCATATATTGTGAAGGAATTGAAGAATTGGATACAAAGACTTTCTGGAGAGAAAGTGTTAGAGGCACTTAAAATTGCGTTTGAAAATAATAAGAAAACGTTAGCTTATGTGAAGGGGATTTTGAGGAATTGGTGTAAGAAAGGACGAGTAGATTTTAGTGAAGGAATGCATAGGAGAGAAGTATTTGGTTCGTATGATCCATAGTTTGGATAAGGATTTTTTCTAGTCTAAAAGGTTCTTTTACTATAGAAGCGAATAGTGTGAGAAAGGGGTGGTTATATGGAAGTCGTTATAAAGAAGAAACGAAAAAGGGGAAAAAGAATTTTTATTTGGGCTAGTAGTATCGTTCTTTTGTTAGTTATTTCCGCTGCGATTTTTTTGAACATATATACGCTGAAATCTATGCCAAAGATAGATGGAACGATAAAGCTAGAGGATTTACAACAGGCTGTTACGGTGAAGCGTGATAGTAAAGGTGTACCGCATATTAGATCGGAAACTGCACATGATTTATATTTTTCACAAGGATATGTGCAAGCGCAAGATCGTTTGTTTCAAATGGACTTAAGTAGAAGACAAGCGTCTGGTATGTTAAGTGAAGTTGTTGGGGAAGCAGCTGTTGACCGAGATAAATTGTTTCGAACACTCGGTTTACGGCGAGCGGCCGAAGCTTCAGTTAGTCAATATAATGGAGAAGCGAAAGATGCCCTGCAGTCATTTGCTGATGGGGTGAACGCTTTTATACATGAGGCGAAAAAGGAAAAGAAATTACCAGTTGAGTTTACTATATTAGGTTATGAACCTGCTGAGTGGTCAATTGTTGATACTTTAACGATTGGGAAGTATATGGCGTTTGACTTAGGAGGACATTGGCACGGACAGGCATTTCGATATTGGGCGCTGAAAAATCTTCCGAAAGAGCAAGCGAATGAGCTATTTCCTGCATATCCGAAAGATGCTCCTAGATTGCTAGCTGAACTGAAAAATACAAATGTGGACGTAGCACAAAGTTTTTCAAAAACGATAATTCCGCCGGAGTTTAACGGTAGTAATAACTGGGTTGTGAGCGGTGAGAAGAGTGCGTCAGGTAAGCCAATTTTAGCAGATGATCCTCATTTATCTCTTGCGACGCCTTCTATTTGGTATCAAACGAGACTTGAAATGAAAGGTTTAAATGTGAGTGGCGTTATTTTCGCTGGAGTACCAGGTGTTATATTAGGACACAATGACAAAATAGCGTGGGGTGTTACGAATACAGGGCCTGATGTGCAAGATTTATATATTGAGAAGAGAAATCCTAATAATGAAAATGAATTTCTGTATAACGATAAATGGGAGAAAGCTACCGTTGTAGACGAGTCTATTAAAGTAAAAGGCGGGAAGACAATTCCTTATAACGTTACGATTACGAGGCATGGACCAGTAATTTCAGAGTTTGCGGATAAGGGGAAGGAGAAAAAGAAAACAGTATTCTCTTTAAAGTGGACAGCTTTAGAACCGTCAGCTGAGTTAAAAGCTGTATTAAATATGAACAAAGCAAAAGACTGGAATGAGTTTGAAACCGCTCTTCAAGATTTTCATACACCAACCCAAAACTTTGTGTTTGCATCAAACGACGGCACAATTGCTTATAAAGCGAATGGAAATATACCAGTGCGTAAAAAAGGTGATGGTAGCTTACCTGTTCCAGGATGGACAGATGAATATGAATGGGAAGGGTATATCCCGTTTGATCAACTTCCAAAAGTAATTAATCCAAAACAAGGGTTTATTTCAACTGCGAATAATAAAATTGTTGATGATGATTATCTGTATCATATTAGCAATACGTGGGCGCAGCCATATAGGCAAATGCGTATTCAAGAATTTTTGCAAGAGAAGGAAAAGTATACGGTGAAAGATTTAGAAGAGTTACAGATGGATCAAAAGAATTTATATGGGAAAGAGTTTACTCCTATATTTTTAAAAGAGTTAAATAAAGCATCTTTAAATGAGGTAGAGAAAGAAGGCGTAGACCAATTAACAAAGTGGAATTTTTACGATAGTAAAGATGAAGCGGCACCATTAATATTCCATTTGTTAATGAAAGAGATTTCAAATACGTTATTTTCAAAAGAAATACCGAAAGATGTAATGAAGTTATTTGAAGGGAAGTCACAAGTTGTTGATGAATTGATTCGAAAAGAAGTAGCGGGAGAAAATAGCGTTTGGTTTACGAAGTACGGAGGTTTCACAAAAGTTGTGCATACATCGTACGAGAATGTAATGAAGAAATTGCAGAAGGAATATGGACCCGATATTGGAGAGTGGAGGTGGGGCGATTACCATCAACTCGCTTTTACACATCCAATTTCGAAATCATCGAGTATGTTAGCATTACTCGCTTTTAATCGTGAGAAACCAGTTCCGATTGGTGGGAGCCAAGTTACCGTGCAAGCAGCGAGTTACGGCGAAAACGGCATTGTAAATCACGGGGCGTCTTGGAGATTCATTATTGATACGAAAGATATGTCAAACGGTTATCATATCGTAGGGCCAGGACAGTCGGGCCATTTTAGAAGCGATTGGTATCATGATCAAATAGATGATTGGGTAAATGGCACGTATCATACGACTACATTGAATACGGAGGGGATAGAGGGGAAGGTGCTAAATTTAGAACCGAAGTGATAGGGTGTTTTTGTTTGTGGAGGGAACTAGTAATACTCTTTTTGATAATGAAAGCTTATCATTTAGAACATAACCCAGTTCTTAAATAATTTTAACAGCCAGCCTACTATCATTTAATTTGATAGTAGGCTGTTTCCATCTTCGAAATACGCTGTAGCAACTTCTTCAGGATTACGATTATTTCCACATGCTGTAAGTGCTGTAACTAATAAAGTCATTACAACTATTAACATGATCATTCCAGTTTTGAGGGGAATTAGTTAACAAAGACTAGGTATTATTTGCAACAGAACTGTTCCTCTATCCCCCTTGTTTCATCATTTTTCTAGGCCAGCCAACTTGACAAATGTTTTTTTATCAAACTACAATGAAAATCATTATCAATAATATAGGGAGGATACTTTGGTCAATAAATGAAAAACAATATATTTATAGGTTAATAATCAGATCTTGTTAAGTTGTATGTACTATTTTTAGTTTAGCGTTTCCCAGAATGTACACCAATTAATCTCGCGAATTACAAGAAAACTATTATTGAAATGAGGCGTGTATTGTGAAGTTAGACGTGAATGAGTTAGCAGAGTATCTTGCCAATACTCCTTTCCGAGTAGAAGGAGTATATCGTTATGCTAAAAATCCAGGTGTGCCTTTTGCTGAGTCTACAGATTCTTTCCCAGGATTTGTATTTCCAATTACAGGGAAGACGCAATTTCAATTTAATGGTACGCCGTATACTCTTTCCCCAGGAAAAGTTATACATGGGGGTGCAAAAATGACATTAGCCCATAAAATGCTTGGTGAAATAAACTGGGAATATATTCTTGTTTTATATCGGATAAGCAATTCAGAACGAGAAGACTCTGGCTTTACTCATCAGCATTTTGAATTATTAACAGGACAATCTCCTCGTCTTGTCGAATTACTTATGCGTCTTTGGGATGTATATAATCAGCGTGGAGGCATTTCGATGTTTCAGACCGAAATGCTGTTTCGCGAAGCGTTGAATGAAGCTTTATTAAGTGTTTTCAATAGAGAAAGCAATTATGAGTCGCATACTTTATTCGAACGAATATCTAGTTACGTTCGTAAATACTATTATAAAGATATTACAATTCATACACTTACAGAACAAAATAATGTTAATCGAAATCGTCTTTCTTACGTGTTTAGAAAGCATGCAGGTATGGGGGCAGCAGAATATTTATTGAACTATCGTATAAAGATGGCTCAAAAAATGTTATGTACAAGTGATGTGCCTGTACAACAAATTGCGCAGGCTGTTGGAATCGCAGACCCTTTTTATTTTAGTAGAGTTTTCAAGAAGCGAGTTGGCATTTCGCCTACTAAATATCGCGAGAAGTTCATCAATAATCCATACTAATGTCAACAGGGGTCCATTCTTATTTGAAAATCACTGTTCTATACTTATGGAGAGTTAAAGGAAACATTGGATTGAAAGTACTTTCATTGAAATCACTCCTTTGTACTATCTGAATGAAAAGTTCTGGCCGGAGCATTTTCTTTTTAAGCGTAATAACGACTTTTTTACTTATATTACTGTAATATAGTGGAATTTGAAAGTGAGGAGGGATTATTATCCATTACCAACCTATTAAACTAAATGACGAGTTATCTAAAATTAACGATTATTGGTATCCACAAGTGATTGGTGAAATGAATGACGATCAAATTCAGCTTTTTAAAGCTAATGGAGATTTTATATGGCATGAGCATCCTAATACAGATAAGCTATTTATTGTGCTTGAAGGGGAGATGTTCATCGATTTTCGTGATGGACAGGTGAAAATTTCTAAAGGCGAGATGTTTATTGTCCCGAGAGGCGTTGAGCATAAACCTTTCACTGAAAAGGAATCCCATATCATGTTGGTAGAGCCTAAAAGGGAAATGGATTGATAATTGTAAAAAGATAAAAAAGGAGCGGAAATCCGTTCCTTTTTTATTTATCTTACTATTTTTAGGAGCTTAGTATGAGTAAGATGTGAATAAAGGATGAATAGCATTTTTATCAATAAAAATTTATTGGATTTTTTGTGGAATATATATGAAACGTTGTATAAAATAATCAAGAAAGCCAAAAATTATAGGGGGAAAGTTGTGAAGAAAAATAAGAGTTTAATAAGTTTTTTAGGAGTGTTTCTTATGTTGTTTTCTTTTTGTTTTCAAGGAAATGTACAGGCAGATGTAAATACTGTTCAATCTGGAAAAATCAAATCAGGAAACGTAACAGTATGGGAAGTTGGAAATGTAGCGAAAGTATTAGCGGATGTGGAGCGCTTAAATTTAAATACAGTAAATGTACCGATTCAAGTAGATATCCCAAATGTGACTTCTACTAACATGGTAATTAATCAAGCGCAAAAGCAACAAGCTATTATTTTAATTCAAGAATTATTAAAGCGTAATATTCAAGTTATAGTGGAACCGTTCCCGTATATTCAGCAGGGGAATGTTGGAGAGACAGAATGGAACCCAAGTAACATTAATGATTTCTTCTGGAATTGGAAGACGGTTATTCTGCAAGATATTTTTAATTCCATTACAAGTAAATACAATGTGTATGGACTAAAGATTGCTTCTAATTTCGTGAATATGGAGTATGCAGAAGGATACTGGAGCGATACAATTGATTTTGTTCGTAATCAGTATAAAGGAAATGTTTTGTATCAAATGAACTGGTGGTTAACAGCAAGCTGGGACCCTTCTTATGAAGCGAAGTTTAAAGAGAAAATCAATCGCCCGTATTTAAAAAAGGTGGATATTGTTAGCATAGACAGTTGGTTTGAAGTTTCAGGAAAAAGAAATCCAACATATGAAGAAGTGAAGCAAAGTTTATTTGCGACAACAGTATATAATCGTGGGCAAAATGTTGTTCAGCAATTGGAACAATTACATAATGCAACAGGAAAGCCAGTTTACTTCGGTGGATTTAACGTTCCAGCACGTGAACTTGGATTACAAAATCCATGGAATCCAGATGTTTCAAATGTGTTTTCGAAGGATGTGCAATTAAATGGATGGCGTGCTTACCGCGATGTATTAGAACCGAAACCATATTTTAAAGGTTTTTCAATTTGGTTTATTGGCTCTAATGATAGTACACATGCGTATCAAATACATAGTAAAGAAGCAGAGGCAGTTATTAACGGGTGGTACAGAAAATAAATTTTATAAAATAGGTAAGTTTTAAAGTTTACTACATATATTTCTAGTGAAAGGCCTTTCACCATCTTATCACCTAGGGGGCAATCATAATGAAATTTTTGTCTTACCTTACAGTAATTTTGGTGATTCTTGGCGGTTTGAATTGGTTATTTGTAGCGTTAGATTACAATGTAGTTGAGAAATGGTTTGGTTCTATGCCGGCGCTTGTGGACACTATTTATTGGCTCATTGGTCTCTCTGCTATTTATCAAATTTTTGATCGGTTCTTTACGAACGATTAGCTATTATTCTTTCATTATTAGAGTGTTAAGTACGATTATGTACTTAACACTTTTTTATATGTCCATAAAAAAGTCTGCACTTGCAAGCGATTCCATCGCGTCTTGCGCCCTAATAATAGAAAACAAATTGACCACATATTATATTTTAGGTTATAATTCAGAAAGTTTAAAAAATAATCCGATGAGAAATAGGGAGGTTATGAGGGTAATGGAGAGAGTCTATAATTTTTCAGCAGGACCATCAATACTCCCTTTGCCAGTTTTAGAGAAAGTGCAAAAGGAGCTATTAAATTATAACGGGACAGGCATGTCTATTATGGAAATGAGTCATCGATCTTCTTATTTTCAAAGTATTATAGAGGAAGCGAGTAACTTACTTCGTGAATTAATGAGCATCCCTGATGAGTATGAAGTTTTATTTTTACAAGGCGGTGCGTCATTACAATTCTCTATGATACCGTTGAACTTAATGAATACGTATAAAAAAGCTGGATACGTACTAACTGGCTCATGGTCTAAAAAGGCATTGCAAGAAGCCGAAAAAGTTGGGGAAGTACAAGTGATTGCTTCTTCCGAGCAAGAGAAGTTTACTACGATTCCTAAACTGGACGGTTTATTAAGTGATGAAAAACTAGATTATGTACATATTACAACGAATAATACAATTGAGGGGACAAAATATGTGGACATTCCACATGTAGAAAAAGTGCCGCTCGTTGCGGATATGTCCTCAAATATTTTATCAGAGCGATATGATGTTTCGAAGTTTGGTCTTATATATGCGGGGGCGCAAAAGAATTTAGGACCTGCGGGCTTAACGATTGCTATTATAAAAAGAGATTTAATTGGGGAAGCAGATCGCTCTTGTCCGACAATGTTAAATTATGAAACTTACAGTAAAAATAACTCCTTATATAATACACCGCCGTCCTTTAGTATTTACGTAACGAAACTTGTACTAGAGTGGTTGAAAGAGCAAGGCGGAGTATCTGCGATTGAAGAACAAAATAGAATGAAATCTTCACTTCTTTATAATTTCTTAGATGAATCAAAATTGTTTACTTCACCAGTTGATCCTACGTATCGATCACTTATGAACATTCCGTTTACAACACCGTCAGAAGAGCTGAACAGTGAGTTTTTACAAAAAGCGAAAGAACGAGGACTTGTTACGTTAAAAGGGCATCGATCAGTCGGTGGTATGCGCGCTAGTATTTACAATGCGATGCCAGTACAAGGCGTACAGCAATTAGTAAATTATATGAAGGAATTTGAGCTTGAGAATAGATAGGGAGATGGGGATATGTTTCGTGTTCAAACGTTAAATCAAATTGCAGAAAAAGGTTTGCAAGTTTTTACTGAAGAACGTTATGAAGTAGGAGATAGAATCAATCATCCAGATGGAATTTTGCTTCGTAGCTACTCTTTACATCAAGACGAGTTTTCAAAAGACTTAAAGGCGATTGCAAGAGCTGGCGCTGGTGTAAATAATATTCCTGTCGAGCGATGTACAGAAAAAGGAATTGTAGTATTTAACACGCCGGGGGCAAATGCAAACGCTGTAAAGGAACTCATTATTGCCAGTCTTATTATGTCTTCACGTAACATTATTAATGGTGTAAGTTGGACGAAAAACTTAGAGGGTGAAGAAGTACCACAGCTTGTTGAATCAGGAAAAAAACAATTTGTTGGATCAGAAATTGCAGGGAAACGTCTAGGTGTTATCGGACTTGGCGCAATCGGTGCTTTAGTTGCGAACGATGCGTTAGCGTTAGGGATGGATGTTATCGGATATGACCCTTACATTTCAGTTGAAACAGCTTGGCGTCTTTCTACACATGTGCAAAGAGCATTTAGCCTTGATGAAATTTTTGCAACGTGTGATTATATTACACTGCATATTCCTCTTACGAATCAAACGAAGGGGATTATTGGGGAACACGCTGTAGAGAAGATGAAAAGAGGGATGCGTCTATTTAATTTCTCTAGAGGAGAACTTGTAGATGAAAAGGTTCTTCAAAAAGCATTAGAAGAAGATATTATTACACATTACGTAACGGACTTCCCGAATGAAAATGTAATAAAGATGAAAAATGTAACAGCGACGCCTCACCTTGGTGCATCTACGTCTGAATCAGAAGAAAATTGTGCAGTAATGGCAGCACGTCAATTACGTGAATATTTAGAGACAGGAAATATTCGTAATTCAGTAAATTATCCAAACGTAGAATTGCCGTATATCGGAAAGAAACGAATTACAATTATGCATCAAAACGTCCCGAATATGGTAGGGCAAATTACAGGATGCTTAGCGGAACATCATATTAATATTGCCGATATGATTAATCGTAGTAAACATTCTTGGGCATACACAATGATTGATATCGATAACGGAATTGATGATATAATAAAAGAGAATATTGTAGAAAATATAAGCAAAATTACAGGTGTTGTAGCCGTTCGAATGATTGTGTAAAGGAGAGAGGAATGTGGCAAAAATACGACCGTTTCGGGCCATTCGTCCAGTAGAGGAAAAAGCGGCACAAGTGGCAGCTTTACCGTATGACGTATTAAATAGTGAAGAGGCAAGGGAAGTTGTAAAAGGGAATCCATATTCTTTCTTGCATGTTGATAAAGCAGAAATTGATTTAGATCCTGAACTGTCACCGTACGATGATCGCGTGTATGAAAAAGCGGGAGACAATTTAAAGCAATTTATACGAGAAGAAGTGTTCATACAAGATGAAGAGCCAGCGCTATATATTTATGAACTGACGATGCAAGGAAGAACGCAGTCAGGCCTTGTCGTTTGTACATCTATTGATGAGTATGAAGATGATACAATTAAAAAACATGAAAGAACACGTCATGAAAAAGAGCTAGATCGTATTCGCCACGTAGATGTGTGTGACGCAAATACAGGTCCGATTTTTTTAACGTACCGTACAAAAGATGAAGTAAAGCATTTAATTAGAAGCTGGAAAGAAGAGCATGCGCCAATTTATACATTTACAGCAGAAGACGGTGTTAAGCATGTTGCGTGGAAGATTGCAGATGAAGATGTAATTACGACTTTAGTAAACGCATTTGAAGATATTCCTAATCTTTATATTGCAGATGGGCATCACCGTTCTGCATCAGCTGCAAAAGTAGGACTTATGCGAAGAGAACAATATCCAAATTACACAGGAGAAGAGGAATTTAATTTCTTCTTATCGGTTCTATTCCCTCATGATGAATTATCGATTTGGGACTATAACCGAGTTGTGAAAGATTTAAATGGCTTATCAGAGGAACAGTTTTTAAATCAAATTACGCAGTACTTTTATGTAGAAGAAGCAACTGTTTCTCCGTATAAACCAAATGAGCCCAAATCATTTGGTATGTATGTAAATAAGAAGTGGTATAAGCTTACTGTGAAAGAAGAAACGTTTGATGCGAATGATCTTGTTAGAGGTTTAGATGTATCTATTCTGCAAGATCATTTATTAAGCCAAGTGCTTGAAATACATGATCCGCGTTCTGATTCACGTATCGATTTTGTCGGAGGAATCCGCGGATTAGAAGAACTAGAACGCTTTGTGAACAGCGGCGAATACAAAGCAGCATTCGCATTATATCCGACATCTATGGAAGATTTATTAGCAATCGCAGATGCCGGAGAAGTCATGCCACCGAAATCAACGTGGTTTGAACCGAAACTGCGTAGTGGGTTGTTTGTTCATTCTTTAAAATAAATAGACTTCTTTAGTTAGAAAAACCGAAATGATTTTTAGTTTCGGTTTTTCTTATTTTGGCTCAGTAAACGTTTAATGTTGATTTTAATGTTAAGATTGAAATATGTAACAACAGGTCGCTACAAAAAAATGGAGGAAATACGATGAAAATGCAGCTGCAAAAAAGTTTTTATGTTGAATTGAAAAATGCAATTCGTTGTCATTATAACGAACTTTTAACAAGATGCGGTGTTGACACAATATACGGGTACTCCATATTAACAGACGATTGTGTCAATAGCATTGGACCAGTGGCAAATAAAGAAAGACTAATCAAAGTTAATAAATCGGACCCTTTATACAATTATTATAGATACGGAGCTGTTGAGTGGAGCGAATGGAACGATTTTGGAATGTTTGATGAAGTGAACAAAATTATTAAGAAATATCATAATATCGTCGAAGATGACTTTAACATACGAGTACATACACTGTTGAAAGAAACGTTAAATGTGTTAATGGAACTTGAATCAGAAGGGTTGTTTGGAGATAGAGATGATAATCGATTTATTGTCATTTGTGTAACTGATTCATCGAACGAAATCATGATTGAATCAGCTCGATTGCTTAATACATTAAAGACATACGAAGAATATGCTTCAGAATTTGCATAAGAATGAACATAAGTAAAACTGCGCTCTATAAGAGGCGATTTTCATTTAATAGAAAGTCACCAATTAATAGTAACCATTCGTTGTGACGTAAGCATTGAACAATTAGAACCTGATGAAAAAACGTCCAAAGATAATTACGATGTTTATATGTATGAATCAACTTGGAAAAGAAGTAATGCAGGGGAGATAAGGCTAGGTAGCATAAAATATATCACTATAGGTGGAGTGGTTAATGCAAACATGTGGGTTCATTGGTTTTAAATGATGAATTTGCAGTGGTAGCGGTAGTGGAGGGGAAAGAATATGTTGAGTATAAAGATAAAAAGGTATTTTTGCTTTGTTGTTTTTCAAAAGTAACGGATAAAATTTTCATATTTACGAACTTAGTGCATAATGATTGTTGGATAAATTGGAATACCACGTTCCTTTAGAATTTCAGACATATTATCTTTTTCAAACTACTTTTCTTTAACATATCTTATCTATTATGCTCCTTAGTTGGTTTTTCGGAGTTTATTATAGTTTAAAAAAGCTGCACGAGAACCTATATTTATACTGTTAAAATACACAACAATAAGGATAAAACCTACTTTGTAATTGCAAATGAAGCTTATGTATATGTGAAGTAAGGTGAAAGAGGGTCTGCACATAATCAATCACCCTTTTTTATAACATTTCTTTGCAGAGATACGTTATAAAAAAGGGTTGTTATTTGAAAGTTGAAAAATAAATTCTATTAATCATTCATATTTTATTAAATTACTTTGACCTAGTTATAAGTCAGCTGAAACTGTACTTCTTCCAACTTGGATAGTGTTAATAACAGTATATAAGTTGTGGTATTAGTTTATAGGAGTAGAACCTAATTTTCATTTGATGTATTTATTGAATGATTGGTTATAGTACTATACTTCTTATTCATAACTATATAAATCCAACCAATAACTGATAAGATAACTGGATAGAAAATAGCCCAACCACTAAATGAGTATACAATAATACATATAATTAGAGATAGGAAGGCCATCCACCAACCTATATCACGCACTTTTAATAATTTAAGAGCAGCTAGCATTGTAAAAATATATGAAGTAATAAATATTACACTAGGACCTTTAAGAAGCATTTCTAAATTTGGTCGTGCCATACCGTAAAAAATTAAAATACAACTAAAAATGCCTCCTAGAACTAGTAATACCCTAGTTGGAGTTTGAAATTGAGAGTGTAACTTAGCAAAGAAGGAAGGGAAATGTCCTTCTCTAGCTTGAGCGTAAATCATTCTTGAAAAACCTGCAATGTTAGCATGTACAGCACTAAACGAAATGAAAATTGCTAAAATAGTTGTTATATATGTACCTATCGGTCCTAATCCTTTTGATATTAGAATACTAAGGGAAGCTATCTGATCCTTATCACCATATGAGTGGGTCCCTATTGTTACAAAAGATATTGCAATGTACATAATGGAGATACAAATTGCTCCTAAAAATAAACTAATCGAAATATCCTTAGCGGGTCTTTTAAATTCTTCAGCTAATGGGGTTATCATTTCCCACCCTACAAATGAGAAAAAGATAATTACAGAAGAAGCGCCAACAGAAGACCACCCGTTTGGTACAAATGGTGTAAAAGAACTTAATTTTACATATGGTATAGAAACGATAACAGCGACAACTATTAAAAGTGAAATAATACAAATTACAAACACACTAACTTTTGATGATAGCTCGATCCCTTTTATATGTAAGAGTAAAGAGGTAATTAAAATTAATGCTGCAATTCCTATAACACTAAGATTGCTTATTGGAAAAACATATCCAATATAATGGGCACCTGTTAAAGCAATAATAGGTACTCCAATAGGAATAGAACCTAACATAATCCAGCCTAGGATGGCACTTGTATTTGCATTAAATGCCATTTGAACATAAGCTGTAATTCCTCCAGCACTGGGAATCATTTTAGCAAGACGCGCTAGAGTCGCTACAATAGGAAAAGCTAATATAGACATGATAACCCAAGATAAAATTGAAGCTGGTCCAGCGCTATTTGCAGTAATTGAAGGTAAAATAAGGATTCCACAACCTAACACAGCTCCGATGGTTAATGCGGTCCCCTGTACCCAAGTAATTGAACGTTTCAATGATTGTTGTGTCAAGATTCTCAGCCTCTCTTTCGTTAATTGATATTAATTATATAAAGTTTAAAAAAAAGATAACATGCTATAATTTATGTATTAATTATAATTTTCTTAAAGAATTTAAGAATTATTAAATGTTTTCTTAATTAATCAAGGGGAGGCCAAGCAATGGATGATACAGATTTAAAGATTCTTTCTCATCTTCAGGAAAATGCACGTTTAAGTATGGTTGAAATAGGAAAACTGGTAGGTTTGAGTTCTCCTTCTGTTACAGAGCGAGTTAGAAGGCTAGAAGAACAAGAGGTAATTATAAGTTATCGCACGATTGTTAATCCGAAAGAATTAAAAAAACATATTACTGCGTTTGTTTTGATGGAACCAAGGGATTGCAATAAATATAAAAAGTTTGCAATGGAACATTCAGATGTGGTTGAATGTCACCGGATTGCCGGTATGTATAGTTATCTAACAAAGGTAGTCACGGAATCTGTACATACACTCGAAGACTATATTAATTTGTGCTTAGAGTATGGAAAGCCTACAACCTTAATAGTGCTTTCTTCTCCAGTAGAACATAAATCATTTTTTACAGAGAGTGAAAAACTTTAATTACATATGAGTGATTATTCAAAATAAAAAGCGTTAAATTAATACCTAATAGGAAATAGAGTCCTATTAGGTATTAATTTTCAGAAAATTATTTAGAAAATTTAGATAAAAAATAATATTTGACATATTCTTACTACTGGTGGAATAATGAACATTGTATTTTAGAAAAATTAAATTCTTAGTTAATTGGAGGTAGGATTATTATGAAATATGCAGTGCTCACAAATGATTTACAGTACGATTTGGTTAATAAAAATGAGGATAGAATTGCAGCTGTGGAGGCGTTTACGCCTAAAATGGTGTCTTTCTTAGATACTATGAGAGAAAATGATGTTTCTATTATTCACCTGCAGTTAATTAACTTAGAAGATGATCCGAAAGCTGAACGATATGGTGATTTTTTACCAGTCACAAAGGGATCTAAAGGTGCAGAAATCTTACCTGAGTTTCTTCATGAAAAAGATATTATTATGGAGAAAAATAAGGATAGTGGCTTTTTTGAGACAAATCTTGATGAAACCTTAAAAAAATTAGGAGTAGATACAATTATTATTACGGGTATGCAAACTCAAATTTGTGTCCAAACAACTGCAGCGGATGGATTTTTCCGTGGTTATAATGTAATCGTACCAGAAGATGCAGTTGTTTCAGCGAAGGCTGAAGATAAGGAACGAGCTTTAAAATGGTTAGGTTCATATTGTGCAAAGATTATGAGTATCGAGGAAATCTGCAATTCAATTTCTAAAAATGAAGATATTTCTTTTGATGGAGTTGCAATTCCGTAAGTAAATACGTTGTAATATCACTTGTTCTATGTAGCAAGTGATATTATTTTTCAAAAATAAAAATGAAAAGGAGTTTTAATAAATGAAATTAACTAAAGATTTAGAAAATATAATTTTAGACCATGGAACAGGAGGACTATTGAGTCAGGATTTAATTAGTTCAATTATTACTGCAAAACTAGAAGATGTTCACCTTGGAAAAATGGAGGATAGTGCCATTCTTGAGGTAAGTAGTAGAAGATTGGCGATGACAACAGACTCTTTTGTTATTGATCCTATCTTTTTTGGTGAAGGGAATATAGGTAAAGTAGCAGTTTGTGGAACGGTTAATGATTTAGCGGTTAGTGGTGCAAAACCACTTTATCTATCATTGGCATTAGTACTAGAAGAGGGTTTTCCAATTAAAGATTTGGAAGAAATATTAGATTCTATAAGAGAGACCGCGAAAGAAGCTGGAGTGTATATTGTTGCTGGTGATACAAAAGTTGTTAAAAAAGGTGAAGTAGACAAAATCTTTATTAATACAACTGGAATAGGAGTTTTTGAAGGAGATGTATCACCGTTTTCGGTAAACTCTATTCAAGAAGGTGACGATATCATTATAACAGGACAACTAGGAAACCATAGTATACATATCCTTTCTATCAGAGAAGGATTAGGGTTTGAACAGAGAATAAATAGTGATTGTGCACCATTAAATCATATGATATCAGAGTTGAAAAATCTTTTTGGTGATTCTATACATTGTATGCGAGATATTACAAGAGGCGGGCTAGGTACAGTTTTAAATGAAGTCTCAGAAACAATTAATACTGGAATAAAAATACAAGAAAGAGATATTCCTATGTTAGCAGAAACTATTATGGCTGCCGACATGTTAGGTGTTAATCCAATGTATCTAGCTAATGAGGGCAATGTTTGTATGTTTGTCTCTCCAGAGGTAAGTGAGGAAGTCGTGAGGGTATTAAAAAATACTAAATATGGTAAAGAAGCTGCGGTAATTGGTAAAGTTAATCAAACAAAAGAAAGACAAGTGCTCATGGAAGCAAAATCAGGTGAATTGAAACTCATTGAGTTATTATATGGGGCAGAATTACCTCGATTATGTTAGGAGACAATTTATGAAAAAAGTAATAAATATGTTTATAAAAAAGTATCAAGTTAAAGGCATTGTGCAAGGTGTTGGTTTTAGACCTTTCGTATATAGGATAGCAAAAAAGTATCATCTAAACGGATGGGTGTTAAATGATTCAAATGGAGTGCTTATAGAAGTAGAAGGGGAACAAAATAATATTACGCATTTTATTCATGATATTGAATTTAATTCCCCAGAATTGGCTTATGTGCAAGAGGTTAAATTAATAGAGGAACAAGAATCCAACAATCGTTATAGCTCTTTTGATATTTTGAGTAGCCAAAAACATAGTAGTAGGCAAACTTTAATATCTCCTGATACTTATGTATGTAATGAATGTTTAGACGAATTATTTGATCCAACGAATAGAAGGTTTCGTTATCCATTTATTAATTGTACAAATTGTGGACCTAGATATTCAATAATAAAAGATATTCCTTATGATAGACCATATACTACAATGGCCAAATTTCCTATGTGCAAAGAGTGTGATAAAGAATACAAAGACATATTGGATCGGAGATTCCATGCCCAACCAAATGCTTGCTGGAAATGTGGACCACAAGTTCAATTGAAAACAACAGATGGTACAAATGTCTCCACTGATAATCCAATAGAAAAAACAATTGATTTGTTGAAAAAGGGGAAAATCCTAGCTATTAAAGGGTTAGGTGGATATCACTTAGTTGTAGATCCAATGAATCATAAAGCTGTAAAAGAATTAAGAAAAAGAAAAAAACGGGATGAAAAACCTTTTGCTTTAATGTCATCTCAATTAGATGATGTGAAAAATTTTGCTGAAATAACAAAAAATGAAGAAACTTTATTAGTTTCTAAAGAACGACCAATTGTGTTATTGAACAAAAAGGATAATGAGTTTATTTCTTTAGATGTTGCACCAAATAATAATAATTATGGGGTAATGTTAGCCTATACACCACTTCATCATCTTATTTTAAGAGGGAATTTTATTGCATTAATAGCTACGAGCGCCAATGTTTCTGATGAACCTATTGTATATAAAGATGGAGATGCAATTGAGCAGCTAAAGGGAATTGCAGATTATTATTTAGTACACAATAGGGAGATATTCACTAGAGTAGATGACTCTATTGTTAGGGGTATTGATTTAGATGATGAAGTAATAAAACTACAAATAATTCGTCGCGCTAGAGGTTATGTACCAAACCCAATTGATTTTAAAGAAGGATCAACTAATGTACTTGCTTTAGGAGCAGAATTAAAGAATACGATTTGCCTAACTAAAGACGAAAAAGCTTTTATTAGTCATCATATTGGTGATTTAAAAAACTATAAAATTTATGAATCGTTTAAAAATACTATAGCTCACTTACAAAAAATCTTTGAAATTAGTCCTTCTGTAATTGCAAGTGATCTTCATCCTGATTTTTATAGTACAAAATATGCATTTGATCAAAAAGTTTTACCAGTTGTACAGGTTCAGCATCATCATGCCCACATGGCTTCTTGTATGGTTGATAATCAATTAGATGGTCCTGTTTTAGGAGTTATTTTAGATGGTACGGGTTATGGTGATGATGGGAATATTTGGGGTGGAGAGTTTTTAATCGGTGATTTTCTTAATTATCAAAGAGCGGCATATATCGATTACTTTCAGCTGCCAGGCGGTGATAAAGCTGTTAAAGAACCGTATAGAATTGCTTTAGGAATATTGACGCAAATATATGGTGAACAAGTCAAAGAATTACCAATAAAGATAATTTCAGAGCGAAATAGTTTTGAACTAGATGTACTTATAAAAATGATTCAAAAAGGAATTAATTCTCCTCTTACTTCAAGTATGGGAAGGCTTTTTGATGCTGTTTCAGCACTATTGGGTGTCCGTGAAACAGTCCAATATGAAGGACAGGCTGCTATTGAGTTGGAGCAAGCGATTGATATCAATAATTCTTCCAATCCTTTATTATCATATGAAATAGTTGCTTCGAATGGAATTAGAAAAATCGATATAAAACCTATGTTTAAAGAGTTGGTATCTTTGATACTTAAAGATAAGTATACCAAGGGTGAATTGAGCTATCGTTTTCATTATACAATGGTTCAAATGATTACAGAAACCTGTAAACAAATTCGTCAAGAAACAGGGATTAATAAACTAGTTCTTAGTGGGGGAGTATTTTTAAATAAGTTTTTACTTGTAGAAACCTATAAGTCACTTAAGGCTTGTAAATTCGAGGTTTACATGCACAAACAAGTACCTACCAATGATGGGGGAATCTCTCTTGGTCAAGCAGCAATAGCAGCTCATCGCTATAAAGATATGCATTCGGTATAAATTTACAATAGCAATTATATAACTTTTCATTATTCTTTGTGAGTATAGTAAAAACGAAAAATTAGGAGGTGCTCTTTTATGGTAGTTAGTTCAAAAATGGATATATTTAATGAACTAGAATCCCAAGTTCGAAGTTATAGCAGAAGCTTTCCAACGATCTTCACTAAGTCTAAAGGATATAAATTATGGGATGTAGATGGAAAAGAGTATATTGACTTTTTCTCAGGTGCTGGTGCTCTTAATTATGGACATAATGATGATAAAATGAAACAGGTATTAATAGATTATCTTTTAGAAGATGGTATTATTCATAGTCTTGATATGGGAACAAGTGCTAAAGTGAATTTTTTAAAGCACTTTAACAAAATTATTTTGGAACCACGTGATTTAAACTATAAAATTATGTTTCCTGGTCCAACAGGTACAAATTCTGTTGAAAGTGCACTGAAAATTGCTCGAAAAGTGACTGGACGAACAAATATCATAAGTTTTTCAAATGCTTTTCATGGAATGAGTTTAGGATCACTTTCGATAACGAGTAATCATTTTAAGAGAAAGGGTGCTGGAGTACCACTAAATAATAGTATTATCATGCCGTATGAAAATTATTTAGATTCCCTTAATTCTTTATCCTATTTAGAAAAAGTATTAGGCGATAGTGGAAGTGGAGTGGATTTACCTGCTGCAATTATTCTAGAAACAGTTCAAGGTGAGGGTGGTTTAAATACGGCTAGTTCCCAATGGTTAAAGGGAATTGACAGACTGTGTAAAAAATATAATATATTATTGATTGTCGATGATATTCAAGCAGGGTGCGGACGTACGGGGACATTTTTTAGCTTTGAACCTGCGAGCATTAAACCAGACATAATTTGTTTGTCAAAATCTATAAGTGGCATTGGCCTTCCGATGGCTATTACACTAATTAAACCGGAATATGATAAGTGGGAACCAGGAGAACATAATGGAACGTTTCGAGGGAATAATCTAGCATTTTTAGCAGCTACAGAAGCATTGAGTTATTGGAAAGATATAGAGTTTATTAATGCTTTAAAATGGAAAAGTGAAAAAATCACTAGCTTTCTTAATGAGATTTGTTTGAAATACCCCCAACTTCAAGGAGAAGTACGAGGGAGAGGCTTTATGCAGGGCATAGCGTGTAATACTTTTGGAATAGCTAAAAAGATTTGCTCAGTTGCATTTGAAAATGGTCTAATTATTGAAACATCTGGACCTAATGATGAAGTTATTAAGTTGTTACCTTCTTTAACAATAGACTTAGAAGGATTAAGTAAAGGATTGGAAATGTTAGAGGATAGTATTTCTACTATTTTAAAAGAGGTAACTCACTAAGTTTGAACGACTCGCACTTAATAACCTTGCGAACCGTTTGCAGTAGTTGCGGTAGAAGAAGGAAAAGAAGCGGCCCACAAAGTGGATCTAACATTCTCATCTATTATGAGAGATTTAGATAAAATAATAAGTCAAATTCAAGAAGTTTCTGCATTAACAGAAGAGATATCTGCCGGCACAGAAGAAGTAAGTGCATCTCTTTCGCTAGTATATCATTCTAAATAATATATGATATTTTAAAATTCAAAACACCTTTCATTCACCATTAAAGAAAGGTGTTTTGAATTTGTTTTTTTAATTGCTTTTATAAATTGCACGTTGATGATGATATTATTTATATATAATCCCCTTATTTTACCTCAAATCGATAGGTGGGGAGAGAATTAATAAATGAGGGAATAATATATAAGGTAGTTGAATTGTAATGATCTATTCAACTATTAAAACAGCAAGTGAAATTTCTATTTATGAAGATAACACTTCTAAATATCCAATTTCATTAGGGTTTTGGGATAAATAATATATAACCTATATAGAAGAGTTAACATCCTGTTTTATAGTAGTAGATAGTTATAAATTAGTACTTTAGGATTCATCAAGAAAAGTTCTTTTTTTCTGAATAATGTATATAAATTCGTGATATTTTATTATTAAACAAAATGTTTTTATATTTTATTAACTTATTACTTTCCATCTTCAATAATCATTTATTACAACAGCTTTAACGTCCAAAATAAGATGTTCCAACATAGGACAATATAAGTATCTTTATAATGATTTTTCAATATAATCAATGTGTTAATGAAAGTAATTCTGTGTTATTTTTACTTTTCTATTAACTAATACAGCTTCAAACAAAGGACATAATTGCTACATACTAAGTGAAATTTATTACCCATTCAAAATTCTGCCTATTCAATCTTTCTAAAAATAAAAAAAGATTGAACTCATAAATATACAAGTTATAATGAGGGCGTCGAGAGATAATATATGACCTCTAGCGAAAATATCAAACCTCGTTTTGGTTCGAAAATTCTAAAGAACTTGCCAGTGAGTTTCTAAAATTTTACATACTGATATGATTACTATATGGAGGGTTGTGGAACAAAAGGAAAGTCTATTCAACTCAAGAAAGAAAGCGCTATCAAAAGGGGTCTTATTTTGAATTGATTATGCTAATAACTTAGATTCAACAGCAATTAAAAATAATAAACCATGGGGGTGCTTATATGAACATAAATGTAGCATCTATTAAAGAAAAAAAGGTTGTTAAATACAAAAGTTGTTTTGATGTGATTGGGCCCATAATGATAGGTCCTTCAAGTTCACATACTGCAGGTGCTTTGTCTATTGGAACAGTTGCTAATAAATTATTTCAAGGTCTTCCAAAAAAAGTTGTGGTAACGTATTATGAATCATTTGCTGAAACCCATAAAGGTCACGGAACTGATTTTGCAATAATTGCTGGTATATTAGGCTTTGCTGCCGATGACAGCAAAGTGCCAGATGCTATTAAAATAGCAGAATCTAAAGGGATTGACATTACTTTTATTGAAAAATCAGGTGATAGTCCTGCGGGTCATCCAAATACGGCAGATGTATATGTAGAGGATGACAGTCGAAGTATTAGAACGATGGGTATTTCAGTCGGTGGTGGATTGATCGAAGTCAAACATGTTGAAATTGACGGATTTAGCTTAGAACTGCAGGGACCATTGCCAGTTGTTATTGCAATTTCAGAAAGAGCTGACTTTGAATTTGTCTTACGCAGGATCTTTAAACAATATGATGTTGAAATTAACAACTTTCATAGTTTGAAAGATAAAACAAAATATTTATATGCATTCGCTTTGGATTCGCTATTGCCTGGTAATGCTCAGAAGGAATTAGGGAATTTAAGCAATATAGCTAATCTTATTATTCTTTAGTTACATTAAGGAGAGAAAAAATATGTATATGGCCATAAAAGAAATTGTGGATGCAGCTAATAAAAGTCAAAAGACAATTTATGAATTAGCAATTGAACAGGAAATCGAACAAACTAAAACTTCTTATGAAGAAGTTTGGAGTAAAATGGAACAAAATTTAGCGACTATGCAAAATGCTATAAATAAAAGTATCGAGGGCGACGGTGTATTTTCTCCAACCGGTTTAACCGGAGGTGATGCAGTTAAAATTAAAAACTATCGAGAAAATAGGAAAACTCTTTCTGGAGATTTGATGGTGTTAGGGATTCAAAGTGCTATCGGCGTTAATGAAGTAAATGCTGCATTAGGAGCTATTTGTGCAACTCCAACAGCGGGTGCGAGTGGGACGATTCCGGGAGTCCTATTTAGTATTAAGGATACGTTGCAGTTAAGTCATGAAGATATGATACATTTTCTATTCACATCAGCGTTATTTGGAACGATAGTAGCAAACAACGCTTGTATTTCAGGAGCGTATGGAGGATGTCAAGCTGAAGTAGGCAGTGCCTCAGCAATGGCGGCTGCAGCTGCGGTAGAAGCTGCAGGTGGAACGCCACAGCAATCTTCTGAAGCTTTTTCGATTGCATTACAAAATTTACTCGGTTTAGTTTGTGATCCGGTCGCTGGTTTGGTAGAAATTCCTTGTGTAAAGAGAAACGCCATTGGAGCGACAAATGCTTTAGCAGCAGCGGACATCGCATTAGCTGGCGTAAACAATATCATCAATGCTGACGAAGTTATTGAAGCGATGTATAGAGTTGGAAGACAGATTCCTCGCGAATTAAGAGAGACAGGTTTAGGTGGAATTGCGGCTACACCTACAGGGATTGCCATTAAAAATAAAATATTTGGGGAGAAACAATCAAATCAATGAACAGTTAACGTCTATATTGTGAAAAAGTTAACAATCTATTCTCTATTGTTCGCTTAAGGATTTCTGGATATTGGGGGAATTATCAATAAAATATCCTACTATATAATTGAAATATTTTGTAAGTGGTAACAAACTCGTCAGGTTGATGCTTCGTTAATTTTTTGAGTCTGATCAACTTAGAAGAAGGATATACGATGTGGCGCACTTTATAAACAAAAAGAACGGTCTATATTCCTATACCTTAAATAAAGACGTAAGAATAGGAAACAAGGAGGAATTAATATATGAATGGGAATACTGCAAAAAACATAGAATTTCAAGCTGATAATACGGCAGTAAAAAATGAAAAATACCTAGACCCTAAAAAATGGCATAAACAGGATACTACCTGGGCATTGAGCCTTTTTGGAACAGCAATTGGAGCAGGGGTACTCTTTTTACCGATTAATGCAGGTTCAGGTGGTTTATTATCATTGCTGTTAATTACCATACTTGCATATCCAGTTATGTACTACTCACATAGGGCGCTTGCTAAAATGATTTACGCTTCGAATTCTGCCGATGAGGGGATTACAGGTACAATAAGAGAATATTTCGGAAATAAAGCAAGTATCATTTTTAACATCGTATATTTCGTCTCCATTTATACGATCGTGCTGATGTACTCGGTCGCACTTACAAATACTGCAAGTAGTTTTATTGTACACCAATTGCACATGCCGGAGCTTCCAAGGGCTATTTTATCACTTGTATTAGTACTCGGTCTTATCACTATACTAAATTTTGGTCAGGATATTACTGTAAAGATAATGAGCATGCTAGTATATCCTTTCATTGCTTCTCTACTTTTTATTGCAATATCTTTAATTCCACAATGGAATACTTCAATGCTAAGTTTTTCAAGTGTTTCTACTGTTTCAACTGGAACAGGGTATTTTGGAACGATTTGGATGATACTACCAATTATCGTATTCTCGTTTAATCATTCTCCTATGATTTCGTCATTTGTTATGAAACAGAGAGCTACGTATGGAATAGACGCTACTGATGCCAAGTGTGCTCAAATACAAAAAGTTTGTTATATTATGACATTCGCTGTTGTTATGTTTTTTGTTTGGAGCAGTACTTTAAGTTTGACTCCAGATGATCTTAAGGTAGCAAAAGAACAGAACTTGTCAATCCTATCATATCTTGCTAATGAGCTTAATTCGCCAGTAATCACGATTGCAGCTCCTATCATTGCGTTTGTGGCTATTACAAAGTCTTTCCTTGGCCATTATATAGGAGCGTATGAGGTAATGCGTGACATGATTATCAAGTCTGGTAAAAAACGTGGGAAAGATATAGGAGAAAAAACAGTTAAGACAATGATTCTTACTTTTGTTGTACTAACATGCTGGTATGTCGCTTATACAAATCCAAGTATTCTTGGAATCATTGATGCTCTTAGCGGTCCGTTAGTCGCTGCTATCTTATGTCTATTACCGATGTATGCGATTCGTAAAGTACCAGTACTAGCAAAATACAGAGGGAAAATGAGTAATGTATTTGTAATTGTTATAGGGATACTTACTGTTCTAGCAAGTATTAAGTCATTATTCTAATTTACTGTAGTTAGTTCTGATGCAAAAATAATAGGATATGAAATGAGAATGAAAGATTCCTAGCGGAACTAAATTATATAGTGTTAAACCAAAGAGATTCTGGTTTTGGACAAACTATTCATCTGGGATAGTTTGTCCTTTTTTGATTATATGCATAACTTCTATTACAGCAATCTTTTTTTAGCTGGTTGTTATGATTTTAATCCAAGCCTATTAGGGTGCTGATCCATGTGCATCAAGCTAATATTTTGAAGTATCCCACATTTGTTTTCTTAGGTTGATGGGAATGGGCCGGTACCCCATGTATGGCGGACAACTAAAATGGCTTTATTTCATCACATGTCCGAAGTCATTGTATCTCCCACTTACTCATTTCGCGTTCCTTGAGGAAGGAGAATTTTTTCGGGGAATAGGTTAAATTAAACTCGGTTTTTAGCACATCATAAATGGTCGGAAAATAAAGGTTGCATAATATATAGTTGCAAATTTCTCATTAATTCTGATGTTAAAGACTAAATGAAAATAGTACATTTACAAATAATTAAAAACTGTATATTTAAATTAAACAATATTAAACGAGGTGTAATATTCCGATTATTCATATTGATTATACAAAAAAAAGAAAGAGAATAATAGGCTTGTTATTAATTTCTATTGACCTTAGTATTTAAAGGGTCATAAGAACTTTAACTTTACTACAAAATGTATGCCCTTTCATTTTAGGAGAAAAAATATTTTGGGACATACAAGATAAAGGAGTGATGTTTATAAAAAAAGTTTGTTCCATCAGTATAATTTGTCTCTTTTTTTTATGTTCTTGTTTTAGCTCAAACAGCAAACCCGCATCTAAAAAAGAGAAGAGTGACGAAGCAAAGATTACTAAACAAAAGAATTGGGGATTTAAAGCAATATATTCTGATGAGACTAAGATTAATGACTATAAGTCATTACCTAAAGTCAAAGTAGCAATATTGGATAGTGGGATTAATAAAAATCATCAAGATTTAAAAGGAAAAATTGTAAAAGATTATAATGCTATTAATCCAGGAAACGAAAATGTTGATAATTATGGACATGGGACTGCAGTTGCTGGAATCATAGCCGCCCATGATGATGATTTAGGTCTCACTGGAATATCCCCTAATGCAGAGATTTATGACGTTAAAGTTCTCGATGACAAAGGTTTAGCAGATATTGATACATTAATTAAAGGTATACAATGGTGCATTCAAGAAAATGTGAAAATAATGAATATTAGTTTCGGTGTACAATCAGATAATCCGAAATTAAAAGAAGCTATAGATGAAGCATTAGACAAGGAAATCATAATTGTTGCAGCTTCAGGAAATACATTAGGATTATCAGTTGATTATCCAGCTAAATATGAAAATGTAATATCTGTTTCAGCAATAAAAGAAAATTTAAAACGATCTGGTGTATCTGCAAAAGGGAAAATAGATTATGCAGCTCCCGGAATAAATATCTTAACTACTGATAATAAAGGTGACTATTCATATTATAGTGGTACCTCTTTTGCTACTGCGTATGTTACGGGTACTGTAGCAGTCCTATTAGCACAAAAAGATATAATTTTCAATGGTCAGAATATTAAAACTTATTTAAATGATAAAACTAAAGATCTAGGTGAAAAAGGATATGATTCTGAATATGGTTCTGGATTAATAATGATAGATTGAAAGAGGAGATCGATTAATGAAAAACGTAATTGTTAAAATATTAGTGTTTTCTATGTTACTTACTTTACTTCCTAATATACAATATGTAAAAGCAGATACAGGAATACAAGATAAAGTAACTTCCGTTGATGTAAGTAAAGTGGAATCTGAAGTAAATAAAGAATTAGGAATTGAAGTTTCAAATGAATTAAAGATTAATATAGAAAAAGAAACAGACGAAAAGGTCGTAGTTAATACAACTTTAGACACAACAGATTTATCAGTTTCAACAGATATCGACATGAACCTTGAAACAGGGGGAATTACTGTATTCGGTAAGACGGTTGATGAAAATGGTGAAGAAACCCAACAAAACTTTGATGTTTATGTACAAGAAGTTGAAGGAAATGACTTTATAGCTACATTCGTTGATCAAGAAACAGGAAAAGAATATGAAGTTAATACCCTAAAAGCAAGTGCTTCTATTTGGCCTGTAGTAGTAGCGGCTGTGGCTAGATATGGTATACAATATGCAATAAAAAAGTATGGAAAACAAGCAGTAACTTCAGCAATGAAACAGGTTCCCAAGAGTATAAATAAGGTTGATGATAAATTCCTTAAAAGAAAAGGTATTGATGCTCACGAATTAAAAAGAGACTACTTGGGTAGAAGTGTTAGTATTTCAAAATATGATATCTATGTGGATAAGAAAACAGGAAGACTTTGGATTTACCTAAAAGGTGGAAAAGGAACTCCGATACCAACTGATTCATTTATAAAATAAAAAAATCTAAAGTCATTTGTGAAAAAATGACTTTAGATTTTTAGTTATAATGAATTATAAGTATGAAGTAAAGGATAAAATTTATTATCCTTTACTTCAAATATTAATAGGGATGTGTTAAATAATTTGAGTACATTAATAAATGTAGAACTAGCCATTTTCGGAGAAATATTTAATCCAGAAGAGCTAACTAAACAATTTAATTTAGAACCAACGATGACTTATAAAAAAGGTGAGTTTATTAGAGGTAATTCGTTATTTATTCGGGAAGAAACAAACTGGAGTATTGAAACAGGGTATGAAGAATCTCTTAATGCAGAAGAGGTTGTAAAAAAGTTAATTTCCATATTGGAACATAAAAAAAATGAAATAATTAATATGCAAAGTAAACATAATCTAAAATGCAAATTATCTGTTGTTGTAAAAATAGAAAATAATGAAGTCCCTTCTTTATGTTTTGATCAACATACTATTGGTTTTATCAATAGTATTGGTGCGGAAATTGATATTTGTCTATACTTATTGTAAGTCTAGCGGTAGGATTAAAATATTTGTTAAATGATGCAATGTACCTTTGATAGTGTCTGCGATAAAATGTTTGCCCTAAGCATTAAATTGAATTCTACTTCTGATAAAAGATAGGGCCTTCCTTAAGAGGAGGGTTCTTACAAACTAATTGTATAGGTGAAGATGGACAACAGCAACCAGAAAGTAGCTTTTAATATTAATTGAAGATAGTCTCTATGAACGAAATGATTCTACTAGTATTAAAATAAAGAGTCTAACTTTATGGATAAGGAATTGAAGGCTAATACATCGTATAAATATGTAGTAACAGCGGTTGATTTAGCTGGAAATGAATCTAGTAGAAGTGATGTATTGGATGTAACAACAAAGGCAGAGGATTCCACATATGAAAAATGGGATGCGAGAAAAGCATATACTAAAGGTGATAGAGTAGTATATGAGGGGAAAGTGTATAAAGCAGTTCAAGGTTATCAAGGCAATGGTGACACAAATTGGATTTTTGCCCTATCGCTTTGGAAGCCAGTTTTGAGTAAATGATAAGCAGGAAAATGTAGTTAATATTTTTGGATTTTTCTTTGGAAATAAACGGCCGTTCAAAATATAAATTCTCAAATGGTTTAAATGATTTGCAAATAAATTTAATCTCCATCTATTGTTTACGAAATGAAATCGAAAAAGAATCCTAATGGTACTCCATTGGGATTCTTTATTTTCTAATTTGTAATAGCATAAATTTGCACAGTGAATTTGCTAGTGGCACCAATTGGACTTGCGATATAATATTTGGTATTTGTGTAAGCTTCAGTCCTAGATTCATGTGAAATATTTTTCCAACGAATAGAATCAGTACCTAGGGGAACATCAATCATTACATTGAAAGAGATAGTAGAAGGATGATCTTTTTCTGAAGGCACAATAACCCATTTCAATTCTTTGGTACCTACAGGTAAACTATCAATTTTAAAGTTTTGACTGGATCGATTTTTTTGTCCGGATAAAGGACTAGATATGGTTGCTTGTTTTATTTTATTGTAGGAATAATACATGTTTGCATAGGTAGTTTAATTCCTTCATTCATACAATATTATGGAAGAACCCCTGATCAATTAGGCGTTTTAATATTTTTTCAATTTACGGTTTTTTTATTTGGTGTTCTAAGTTCACCCATACTAGTAAGAAAGTATCATTATTTTAAAACAATAACATTAGGTGTTTTAGTAATGTCCATCGTTCTAGGAGGTTTTATATATATTAAAGAATGGGCATGTTTAACTGTTATTTGCTTTGTATTAGGGGTTTGTTAGAAACTACGGTGGGTTCCTTTATTATTTCAGCAGAAAGGAATAGTGCTGCTAAATTTAGCATTCTCGAAGTATGGTTTGGGGTTGGGACGCTAGGGTTTCCGTTACTAGTTAATTATATTATAAAATTTTATGAATGGTATTTTATTCTTTATGGGATATTACTATTCTTTATTTTTACACTATTTGTTTGGTACATGTTTGGACGTACAAAATTTCTAAATTTTTCTCCTCAAAATAATGGAAAGGGAGGAGCATCCCTTTCCTCATTTACTCTAAAATTTAAAAGATTACAGTTATATTATTCATTTCACTTTTTGCATTTTTATATGCAGGCATAGAAACTAATCTTGCAAATTTTTTATCTACAATAATGATTCTTACCGAGAATGAATTAATCAGTTCAGTAAGTATATCTTGTTTTTGGCTAGCAATAGTTATAGGAAGAATACTTGTAGGTAAGCTAGCCCATAAATTTAATTATTGGACATATATTACATCTAGTTGCTTTACATTAGTGATTCTTTTATCTCTATTTCCCTTTGTTCGAGGTACAGGTATGTATTTGTTTGTCATCTTCATTATTGGTTTAGTCATAGCGGGTGTTTTTCCAATAACATTAATCATAGATTCCCGTATTATGGAAAATAATATTGATCAAGTGACTAGTCTATTTATCGCATCGGCCAGTTTAGGGGGGGCACTAGTATCTTTCTTAATTAGCTGGAGTCTATCATTAAATACTATAACTGTTACTTTTGGGATATTTGCACTTTTTGCATTGAGTCTAGGTTGTATTATTTTAAAAATGAGGAAAATTGCAACTTACGGTAACGAAAGTGCCAAAAAGGTAGAAGGTATGAAAAATTTATAGAAAAAATTTAATAATATGAAAAAGTTAATTTTATTTGGAATTCCTAAAAAAGTTGATAAAGTTAAAAATTCTGTATTTGGGCTTTGTTTTATATATTGTGCTGTGTAATATATAAAACAGAGATACTTCAAAAAAAGATATGCAACAGTGACCAGTTCTCAGGTAATAAAAAGTTATTTTAATTAGCTTTTCAGATTAATCTAAGAGGGGTTTGTTATCGAATGGAGATAAAAATTAGTAAAAAGGATAAGATTGATATCTCTAAAAAATTAAAGTCTTTTTTAGCTGAACAATATTCACTGGAATTGGGTGAATACATAAGCTATGAGTTACTTGAATTCATAATAAAGGAATTAAATCCACATTTTAATCAAGTTACTAGGGATAGGTTGGAAATGTTGTTAAAGAATATAGAGAAAGATATATACAGTCAATAGACTTTATATGAGAATTGAAAAACTATAATATCATTTTTTTTAATTATAAAAGGAAATATGTTACTGAAAAGTAAGGAGACAATCCATTACTTTTCTAAAAAGCAATTAGATCCGTACAATGATGTATTAAAGTGATTCCGAAGGGATTTTGGATGCTGAAGAGAGTACAAGTGAGTTAAAAAAGAAAGGTGCGTAGGCGCCTTTCTTTTTTGAAGGAGATTTTTATATTTTGGGATAGCGCCACATCGCTATCAACTTAAGAAATTAATTGTTCCCTAAAACGAAAAAATAAACTAAATGTCCTTGGTTACCTATGAAAAGAATAAATTTTTGTTTTGGGAGTACTTCAAAATGTTAGCTTGATAGCGATGTGAATGGACCCCCCACTGATTAAAGTTACACTTCATTCCACGCCACTCTCTAAAATAGAAAAAGATACATTTTCACAATCAATTTCTGCCAACGCGCCGTAAGGTAAAATAAACTTCGGTTCAGTATGGCCGAAATTTAAATTATAAAGAATCGGTAAATCTTCTAAATGATGTTCCTTCATAACTTGCAGTATTTCATGTTTATATTCTTCATAATATTGTTCATCTTTCGGTTTACCGAAGATAATACCTTTTGCTTTTTGCAGAATGCCTTGCGCTGCATAATTTCGTAACCAATACTTTATATAACTTGGTTCTGGATGATCTTCAGAAGTTTCAAAGAAGAGAATACTATCCTCCCAATGTTTTCTCTCAGGCCAAAGCTCCGTTCCTTTTGCAAATTCCAGTACTTCAATGCAACCACCAATTAAGTGCCCTTGTACAGTGGTAGAGCCTTGAAGTAACTCATATCCATTGTTTTGCCGCATTGTACGCTTTGTATCCTTATTTATCTCTATCCATTCTAAACGCTCACTCGTCCATTCATGAGCTGGTTGAATTTCGCCAATCATTTCATTGGAAAAGAGAGTTCGATTTACCATTTCAATTGTATATGGATCCATCTCTACATTTTCAGCAAAATCCGTTAAAATGGCTGGACCGTAAAAAGAGGAAAGCCCTGCTTTATGACAAAATAAATGTGTAATAGTAACGTCAGAGTACCCCATAAAAATTTTCGGGTTTTCGCGTATCACATTAAAATCTATATAGGGAAGTAACCGGATGCTATCTTCACCACCAATATTCGCGATAATTGCTTTCACACGTGTATCTTTAAATGCTGTCATTATATCTTCCGCACGAGCCTCTGGATTGTTATAAAGGTATTCGCTACCATTTAAGCTATTTGGCATTGGGATAACCGTAAGACTAAAAACTTCTTCTAATCTTTTTACTCCTTGCTCATATCGCCATCTTATTTCAGCATCACCTGCTCCTCCCCACGAAGGACTTACTGTCGCTACGATATCTCCTGGCTGTAATCTCTTTGGCTTTATTAACATATGAATCCCGCTCCTACATAATGTAATGAACTACGGCTATACAAACCGTAGAGTTGAAGAACATTGTACATGACATTAGTTTCTCCGCCTTCAATAAGTTCACCTGCTGTAATTTGAGAATTTAGTATTAGTGCTGAATATAGGAATAATCTACAAATATTTTTTGCTAAAATTTATATTTGAAAATCACAGTATGCATCATTGCATGAGGAAAACGGTTGTTATTTTTATAACCTGTAACTATAATAATTACAGGTTGGTCGATACCAATCAAAAAAATAAAATCATCATGAATGGAGATGTTACATATGGGTATGAAAAAAATAATTTTAGCAGGTGCTTTAGGGATCGCAGCATTATCAGGAACAAATGTACCAGGATTAGAACTAACAAAAGCGAGTGCAGCTTCTATTGAATCGAATTTCTCGACGTTAGAAGGACGAGTAGTAGAAGTAGATAACGGTGTGATTGTTGTAAAATCTAAGCAATATGAGGAACCTGTTAGTGTGTATATTGATTCACTTTCAAACGTGAAAGTAGGAGATGAAGTAAAAGCTACTGGATCTATGATGCGTAATTTTACAGAATATATGGTTGCAACTGCAGTTGAAAATACAACAAACAAGTTAGGTATGCACATGAAAGAAGATGGCTCACCTAATTATGTAATTGGAGAAGTATCAAAAGTAGGAACGATGGAAGATGAGGGAGACGGTGCTACTAAATATGTTGTAGTTGAGTATCCATCGTTAAATGGGAAGAAAGATATTATTGATGTTTTCTTAACAAAGGGACAAGTATTTAATGTGGGTGAGAAAGTGAAAATTGATATGAAGTATGTAGGGTGGGGCGGAAGTTCTATTAACTGGAACACAGTTGACCATATTGAAAAAGTTCATGAAGCAAAGACGAACGTTGAAAATAATGATGATGTATGGATTTGGTCTTAATAAGGCGAGTATAAATTGTTATTTGCAATTTTCTCCAAACAATACATGTAAAAACTAAATGTATCATGCAGTACCCATCTCATTGCGTATGACAATTAGATGGGTACTTTTTTATTTGAAATTTGTGCAAGTCAATGTTTAGCATTTCTTTTTAAGAGTAAATTACGGTTGAAATCAAAACTTTATTTGCAGTACATAATAAATAATGTTGATTTTTTATCTTATATTAAAATAAAAACAAACCACTGTTCGATTTGAATATTCCACGATATAATGGTGAGAGTTTATGACAGAATAAATATTTACATAAGAAGTGAGGTACTGTATGAAAAAAAGAACGACAGACATTATTTTTATTATTATCGGTGCATTTCTTTTTGCGTTAGGTGTCAATTTGTTTGTTATCCCGAACGAGTTTGGTGAGGGCGGGGTAACAGGTATCACGATTATTACGTACTATTTATTTGAATGGTCACCAGGTTTAGTCAATTTAATTTTAAATGCGATTTTGCTAATAGTCGGCTATAAATTTTTAAATAAGATCACAACGATTTATACGATTATCGCTGTAGTTACGAACTCGCTATTTCTTCATTTAACAGAAGGATGGACGATTACTTCAGATGAAATGCTGGTAAATGCCATTTTCGGTGGAATATTTATAGGGTGTGGTATTGGTCTTATCATTCGCGTTGGTGGAACAACTGCAGGTACTACGATTTTAGCAAGAATGACGCATAAGTATTTAGGCTGGAGCATTAGCTATGGTCTACTGTTCTTCGATTTAATCGTTGCATTTTCATCTTATTTCATCATTGGTGCAGAAAAACTGATGCTGACAATTATTATGCTATATGTAGGAACGAAAGTAATGGAATTTGTAATTGAAGGTTTAAATCCGAAAAAGGCCATTACAATTATTTCTGATAAACCAGATGAAATTGCCGGGAAGGTGACTACTTTAATGGGTAGAGGGGTTACTGTGTATTCAGGTCATGGTTATTACACGAAAACTCCGAAGGACATTCTTTATGTTGTTATTAATAAGCAAGAAGTAGTGAAGCTAAAGCGGATTGTTCAAACTACGGATCCGGTGGCGTTCATCGCTATCCACGATGTTCGTGATGTGTTCGGAGAAGGATTTGTTGATATTTCGAAGGCTTAAAAATTGTTTTTGATTAAAATAATCTTAATACTAAAACGTGAGAATCTATTTTGAATAATCTTTTTTCAAAATAGATTCTTTTTCTTTTTCTTGCAAAAAATCCAATTGTTTTTTAATGTAGTGATGTAGAAGGATGAACGAGAGAGGGTTTAATGAAGATGATACATATTTTATTAGCTGATGACGATAAACATATTAGAGAGTTATTGCATTACCATTTAGAAAAAGAGGGGTTTAAAGTTTTTGAAGCTGAAGATGGAAAGGTAGCGCAAGAAGTATTAGAGAAGGAAAATATTCATCTTGCGATTGTAGACATTATGATGCCGTTTGTTGATGGTTATACGTTATGTGAAGAAATACGGAAGTATCATGATATTCCTGTTATTTTATTAACTGCGAAAGACCAGTTAGTGGATAAAGAAAAAGGATTCATTTCTGGCACAGACGATTATATCGTAAAACCATTTGAACCAGCTGAAGTGATTTTCCGTATGAAAGCATTGCTGCGCCGTTATCAAATGCTGAGTGCAGACATTATTACACTCCACAGAACGACAATTGATCGTAAAGGTGTTGAGGTGAAGTGTAACGGACAGACGATTTTACTTCCGTTAAAGGAATTTGAATTATTATCACAATTAGCTAGTTATCCTGGGAGAACATTTTCAAGAGAAGAGCTAATTGAATTAGTATGGGGAATGGATTTTGAAGGGGATGAACGAACGGTTGACGTTCATGTGAAACGGCTGAGAGATCGTTTCTCAAAACGAACGGATGATTTTCAAATTACGACAGTGCGCGGCCTCGGGTATAAGTTGGAGTTGAAATAAGATGAAATCACTATATTCTAGATTTGTATTTATGACGGTCGGCATTATGCTACTTAGTAGTATTATCGGCTTTTTATTAACGAACGTATATTATCAAGTGAAGTTAAAACCGTATAATAGTGAAAAGATTTTAAAGTATGCGGAAGAAGTTAAATCATTATATGAAAAGCAAAGTGAAGAAAATCAAGAGACGTATTTGCATTCTATTGCAAAGTTAGGGTATGAAATTTATATTGTCGATGATCAAAAGAATGGAAAGCGTATCGGTAATGCGTTTCGTAAGACGTCTATTAGCGATGCTACTGTTCATAAAGTATTGCAAGGAGAAACGTTTAATGGTGTTTCTACGTATCCAACGCGTCTTTTTATTACAGGATTTTTCGATAATGAATTAATAAATAGTGTTGGTGTACCGGTAAAGCACGGTGATAAACAGTACGCGTTATTTATTCGCCCCGACATTCAGAACCAATTTGGCGAAATGCGAATTTTCTTAGCGGTATTACTTGGGTTTATCGTACTATTAAGCATTATCTTTATAGCGATTGCAGCAGGTTATATCGTTCGCCCAATCCGTAAATTTACGAAGGCTACGCAAAAAATTGCGAGTGGGGAATATAAAATTGAATTAGACGTAAAACGAAAAGATGAAATAGGAACGTTATCTACAAGCTTCCAAAAGATGACGAAAAGTATTAAAGAACTAGATGAAATGAGACAAGAATTCGTTTCGAACGTTTCACATGAATTTCAATCACCACTTTCTTCCATACAAGGTTTTTCAAAAACGTTGCAAACAGAAAAGATGAGTGAGGAAGAAAGAAATCATTACTTACAAATTATTGAAGGTGAAAGTAAGCGAATGTCTAGTTTATGTAAACAGTTGCTTACGCTCGCTTCATTAGATAAGGAGGAAAAGGTTTTACAAATAAAAGACTTTTCCTTACAAAAACAAATTAAAGACGTCATTTTTATGCTTGAATGGAAATGGCGGGAAAAAGATATCGCCGTTGAATTTGATGTGCCGGACATTACAATTCAAGGTGATGAAAACTTACTTCATCAAGTATGGAGTAACATTTTCACGAATAGCATTAAGTTTTCAAACGATGGTGGAACGATTGAGTTTTTCGTGGAAGAGTTAGAGTCTAGCGTTATAATTTCTATATCAGACAACGGAATCGGTATGGAAAAAGAAGAAATGGATCGTATTTTTGATCGTTTTTATAAGGTGGATACAGCGAGAGCAAGAAACGTAGAAGGTAGCGGTTTAGGGTTATCAATCGTGCAGAAGATTGTTGAACTGCATAAAGGGACCGTTTCGGTATATAGCACGAAAGGGGAAGGGACGACTGTTCGGGTTGAACTTCCTAAATAGATGAAAGAGGCTGTTTGGGAACAGCCTCTTCTTTTTTTGTCACAAGTATACGTGTAAAATGAAAAAATATGAGTCATTTTAATTGCATAATCGGATGAGTTTATGGAGTGGGATTAGGAGGAAGTTTATTTAAAAATGTAGAATCTCTACAGAGTTAGAGGAAGTGTATTAAAACTTGAACTGTGTAGGGAGGAAATTACTTTGAAACGAATTGACTTGTTATTAAACGTACTAGATTCAACATTCGATAAAGAGAGTTGGTATGCACCGTTTAAACATGCTATAGAAGGACTTACAGCTGAACAGGCTATGTGGAAACCAGCTGGAGAGACAACGAATACCATTTGGGAGAATGTTAATCATCTCACTTATTACAAAGAAAGACTTGCTGCAAACTTGGAAGGACGTGAATGGACACATAATCTTGACGGTAATGACACCTTTTATCTGACTAAGCAATCTAATAATGATACGGAATGGAAGGAAGTCGTTGAACGCTCTGAAAATGCTCAGCGTAATTTAAGACAGGTATTAAGTGCAATTTCTGAAAGAGAGCTTGAACAAAATTCACTTGAAGGTAAATTACTGGACATCATGCTTCATGATGCTTATCATACAGGCCAAATTATTCAATTAAGGAAAATGCAGGGGGCATGGCCATCAAAGCGTTAACTGCCGTTTTAGGTTGGTGCTTTTGTTGAATAAAATTTAGATATTCAAACGACTTTATTATTATATTTTTAACCCCGTCCCAAATTTAGAACGGGGTTATGTTTGCTGGCTATAAAGCAGCACCTTTCCCGCGCTCCTCCCTAAACTGCACTCCAAAAGTATCCGCTGTAATCTCATCAGCTTTTGGCAATGCTCGTAATTTCGGATGAAGTAGCCATACGAGAGAAATAAATAAAATACCGATGCTAGCGAGTGCGAAAATGAGTTGGCTACTAAATACATTTGCAGTGTATCCGCCAATTAAAGAACCGATCGGCATAGCAATTGTGCTCATACTTCGCATGACTGAATTGATGCGGCCAATATATTGATTTGGAATTACAATTTGGCTAATTGTCGCAAATAATATGTTGGTTGCACCAATTGGAATCCAAGCTAGGCCGAATAAGAGAATAGATAGCCATTGAAACGGTACGATTGTAGAGAGAAACCAAAAGGTAGCGCCAGTCGCAAAGCCAATAATAGAGACACGGCCAACATTACGTTTACCAACCCATGAACTGAATAATGCACCGATGAGACTACCTGCTGATATAGCAGCTAAGAAGAAGCCATATGATTTCACGCCCCCTAAAGAATCAGCGAAAGAAGGGAGTATGGCCATCGTCATACCAATTGAAAAATTAGCGACAACGGAACCGATTAAGAATACGCCCATTAAGGAACGGAAGACGATTGAAAAACCTTCTTTTAAATCAGAGAAATATTGTTTAGTTGAAAGTGTTGTACCTGTTTCGGTTTGCTTTGGTATTTTCAATGAAAAGAACAAAAGGGCAGTAATCGCGAATGTGAAAGAGTCAATTACATATAAAGTGATCGCGCCAAATAGTGCTACTAATATTCCAGAAAGCGTCGTACAAATTAAATCAATGCCTTGATACGCAAATGAGAAGAGAGAGTTTCCTTTTAATAATTGTGTTTTATGCAGTAGAAGTGGTAAAGCTTTTGACTGTGCAGGATAGGCGAATTGTTCGATAAAGGCTACGATGGGCATGATGATGAGTAGTAGTTGGACTGTTAATAGGTCGAAGTAGTGTGTAATAGGAATGATTAATATAAGAATGCATTGCAAAACTTGTGTGATGACGAGGGTGTTTTTAATTGGCCATCTATCAACGAATGGGCCGGTAAGAAATTGTAATGCAGAAGGTAGTAACGTAAGGAAACCAGCCAATCCAGAATAAAAAGGATTACCACTTAGCTTATATACGAGCCACATTGCTGCTACGTAGTACAAGCTATCTCCTATGTTTGTAAAAATTCTCCCTAAAAATAATAAGAGGAAATTCCGGTTTTTCAATATGTCCATTTAATCTACTCCTTTATAAGAAATTTATTCGGTAAAATATATTTGACCGTTTATGTAAAAAAAAATCGTATTACGATTTTTCTTCTTCTTTAACAAATTGCTGCATTGTTCTCTCTGCGATTTGAAGTGCAGTAGTAGAAATGTAATAAGATTTACTATTTGGATCTTTATCCGCGTCTTTTGCGATTTCATTTAATTCAGCCATCAATTGATGAAATTTTTTCACCCACACTTGAAATTGTTCTGGCGTAGCATCAAACTCCCAGCAAGATGAAACGTAATTCCACTCAGCCGGGTCTTCACTTTCTTTTCTTAATGTAAAAGCTTCTTCGGGTGCAGCAAGAATATGACTTTTCGTTCTTTCCGTCATTTGTAAAAAGATTTGGCGACCTGATTCACTTACTATTTCTAAATGAGGTAATAGTTCGGCAGCAGGGGTAAAGCCTTTCGCGACAGATTGATAAAACTTTTGAATAATCCCATTCTTTTCTTCTGTATAAACGATCTCTATAAGACCATTCTTTTCTAATTCTTTTAAATGATAATGAATTTTCGCCCTTGAAATGCCGAATTTCTCAGATAGTAATTGTCCAGTATAAGGACGTTCGCATAGACGTATCATCATTTCGGCACGTAGTGGATCGCTTAATGCTTTTAGTTGGCTATAAGTAGTTAGTGTTAATACGGGCTTCAAAATGATCAACTCCTTAAATTAAATTACTCGGTCAATATTATTTGACTGAATTGTATCAAGGATCTCAAATATTTTCAATACTTTCTGAAAATTTAATCTTAATCTCTGTAATCTTCTGTTCATATTCCGTTCATATTTCTTTTTTATGATAAGTGCATAGAAAGAAAGAGGAAGGAGCGAGCGAAATGTTTTTAGCTCTGCGTGAATTAAAACAATCAAAATTAAGATACGGATTAATCGGATTGATTATGGTGTTATTATCATTTTTAGTCCTTGTTATTTCAGGATTAGCAAATGGATTATCATATGATAATGCTTCATCGATTCAAAATATGGAGGCAAATAAGTTCGTTTTAGCAGATGATGCGGAAAATAAATTACTTCGTTCACAAATTAAGAAAGACGATGTAGATAACGTAGTAAGTCAAGTAGGCGAGAAAGAGGCAGTTCCGTTTCGTGTGAAAGTTTCAACATATGAAAAGAAAGATAGCTCGAAAAAGGTTGATATCGCTATTTTCTCAAGCGAACGAGATTCATTTTTAGAACCGAACATTGTAAAAGGGGAGAAATTAGGTACAGCAAACAACGAGATGGTTGCTGATGAATCGATTAAAGAGAAGGGAATCGATATTGGAGATACAATTATCGATCCTGTTTCAAAGAAAGAATTTACAATCGTCGGATTTACGAAAGATCAAATGTTTAGCCATACACCAGTCGTTTATGTAAATGAAGACGTATGGGGATCTATTTCACAACCAAACCAAAAAGATTATAGTGCAATTGCACTTAACACAGATAAAGAAATTAAAAATGCTCACGTTATTGATAAAAAAGAAGTACTGCAAAGTATTCCAGGATTTAAAGAAGAGCAAGGAACATTAACGATGATCATTGCGTTCTTACTTGTGATCGCTGCGTTATTAATTGGTGTATTCTTCTATGTTATTACACTACAAAAAACACAGCAATTAGGTGTATTAAAAGCAATTGGTACAAAGAACTCATATTTAGCAAATAGCTTAGTCGTACAGGCGTTATTCTTATCAGTCGTTGCGATGGTAATTAGTATCGTTCTTGTACAAGGGTTAGAACAAATTTTACCAGCGGGTATGCCGTTCTTATTAACAACACCGATGATTGCACAATACGCAGCAATCTTTATCGTAATTAGTATTTTAGGAACACTTATTTCGTTATACCAAGTATTAAAAGTTGATGCATTAGAAGCAATTGGAGGCGGGATGTAATGACTTCATTATTGAAATTAGACAAAGTAAGTAAAGTGTACGGAGAAGGGAATACGGAAGTAACAGCCCTTCATCCGATGTCGCTTGATGTGAAAGCTGGAGAGTTTATCGGAATCGTCGGTCCTTCTGGATCAGGGAAAAGTACATTATTATCAATCGCGGGTGCACTATTATCACCGTCAAAAGGGGATATTTACATTCGTGAGCAAAATATTACGAAGCTATCAGAAAAGGAAATGACAGACATTCGTTTGAAAAAAATCGGCTTCATTTTCCAGTTCGCAAATCTTGTTCCATATTTAAATGTGAAAGAACAATTACTTTACATTGCTAAGTTAAAAAAAGAAAGTAAACAAGAATCAGAAAAGCGTGCGGATCATTTATTAGCGGCATTTGGATTAGGAGAAAGAAAAAATCATTATCCAAATCAACTATCTGGTGGGGAAAAACAAAGGGTAGCAATTGCTCGTGCGTTCATGAACAACCCAGATTTAATATTAGCGGATGAGCCAACGGCAAGCTTAGACTCAAAACGCGCACGTGAAGTTGTTGAAATGATGAAACGTGAAGTGAAAGAGAGCCAAAAAGCAGCAATTATGATTACACATGATGAAAGAATGCTTGATGTATGTGATCGTATATTGACGCTTCGAGATGGACAGTTAATATAAAAAAAGGAAAACCGTACATGTATGTGCGGTTTTCCTTTTTTTAATGGATTTATTTAGAGAATAACGTTTTAATTTTATTACGAGTAAGTAATAAAATCCCGCCTAATACAGATAGCATTCCTAGAGCCATATTGTTTGATTGCTCGCTACCAGCGTTAGGAAGTTCTTTAGCGTTATTGTTTTTAGTACCATTATCTGCTTGCGTTTGTTTAGACTGTGATACTTCATTAATCTTGTTATCAACATTTTGCTTCGTTGTATGTAACTCAGCTAATTTGTCGTCAATTTTTTTCTCAGTATGCTTAAAGTCGTTGATTTTAATATCTAAGTCTTGTTTTTTCTTTGTTAAATCGTCTGAAACAGTTTGTTTCGATTGTTTAATTTCGTTAATTTTATTTAGTAAATCTTCTCTAGCCTTTTGTAATTCAGCTAGTTTGTTTTTTACATCTTGTTTAGCTAGTTCTAAGTTAGCGGAAAGACTGTCTAAATTGCCTTTAATTTTCTTAAGTTCCTCTAACGTGTTACCAGTATTTGGCTTGTTTTCTTTTAGTTCAGCTAGTTTGTCTTCAGCAGTTTGTTTCGCTTTCTTTAACTCAGCTAATTTTTCATCTACTTGTTTTTTAACTTCCTTAAGTTCATTAACCTTTTGATCAATGTTCTCTTTATGTTGCTTCATTTCATTCACTTTTTCATCGACAGTTTGTTTATGTTCTTTAATCTCATTCACTTTGTTATCGATATTTTGTTTATGCTCTTTTACTTCAGCAACTTTATCTTCTACTTGTTTTTTATGCTCTTTAATTTCAGCGATTTTATCTTCGGCGATTTGTTTGTCTTGCTGAAGTTTTGCATCTAACTCTTGTTTATGTTGTTTAATCTCGTTAATTTTTTCATCAGCAACTTGTTTACGTTCATGTAGTTCATTCACCTTCGTATCAACATTTTCCTTAACTTTGTTAAGTTCATTTAATGTTTGATCCACGTTTTCTTTGTGTTGCTGTAATTTCGCATCTAACTCTTGTTTATGTTGCTTAATTTCAGCTAATCGATCTCCCGTACTTTGCTGAGGAGTAGCATCATTTACTTCCGCATGAGTAGAGTTCGCGCCAGCAATCATTGCTAAAGCTAGTGTAGACGCAGCAATTGTTTGTTTTGTTTTCATATTTTTGTACCTCTTTTCTTTCATATGCATGAGCTGTTTTGTGTAAAATTGAGCATATAGAAGTAGATTCTTCCATCATTATATACCATCTGTGCCGCCTAGAGGAAGTATTTACATAATAATCTATGATTATGTAATTTTTATAATCTCTTATTTGGGGTAGGGGAGTACTCTTTAGCAAATGTAGTTTTTCCAACTGTAATGATAACTAATCTTTTCATGACGCCCTCCATTTGTGTTGTTATAAACTGGAATATTCGGTGTAGATCGAAGTCTTCCTGCTAGAGATTACAAAAATTGTTGGAGCGTAGCAGGCTGGAAACTTGACAAAAAAACTTATTTATGCTATAATTTACCAATATAAAAATAAGGTGTATAATAGGGTTCTCCTGGCCAGGGGAACCCTATTTTTGTTGTGAAAATGAAGGAGAGTGTATGTGCGTGAAACAAGGTGAAGCAAGTGTAACGTCGTTAGTATCAGCTTTCAGCAGGGCATATCATAGTGAATTTGATAATCCGAAAATCTTTGATGATTATGTAGCTAAAGAGTTCATTTCGCCAAAAGAACGAATTAATATTGAAACGAATATGGTTCAAGGAATACATTTCTTCAATACAGACATTGCACAGCAGTTTCAAGATAATCCACAAGAAATATTAAAATGGATTACACAAGTGCAATTATCACCAACACCTTTAGCACGTGCGGCATATTGTGAAAGAGTATTACTACACGAGATTACGCTGGGAGCGAAACAATACGTCATACTCGGTGCAGGCTTAGATACGTTCAGTTTTAGACACCAAGAATTAGAAAATAAAATAGAAATATTTGAAGTGGATCATCCTTCTACGCAGGCGTTTAAGAAGGAAAGAATAAAAGAAACAGAACTTGAAGTTCCAAAAAACCTTCATTTTGTTTCAATGGATTTTACGAAAGGATTTTCCTATGAACAGTTACGCAATGAAGGATTTGAACATAAAAAGACTTTCTTTAGCCTTTTAGGTGTTACGTACTATTTAACGAAAGAGGAACTTGCTAGTTTAATAGAGTGCTTGTTTGAGATGGTTACAGAAGGGAGTTCTATCGTTTTCGATTATCCCGATGAAAATTTATTTACGGAAAAAGGGTTGTCTAACCGAGTTGAAAATATGGTAAAAATGGCTGCAATAGGCGGAGAACCGATGAAGTCATGTTATTCTTATCGCGAAATGGAAGCATTGTTAGAGAATTCAGGTTTACTCATTTATGAGCACTTATCACCAGAGGATATAAATACATTATATTTTGCCGGAAGAAATGATTATTTGAAAGCTTTCGAGACGGTATATTATGTGCATGCGGTGAAGAGGTAGATGATTTGTGGGCATGGAGAGGAATCTCTGTGTCTTTCTTTATAAAAAAGGAAATGAGATGTAGTGGTGGGAAATATATTTATATAATATGTATGAATTGATTTTTTGTAGAAACTAAAGGAAAGGGGAAATAGAAGATGTTGAAATTACAAGGGAAATACAATGAAGCAAAAGTGTTTACTACGAATGTAGAAAAAACTGCAGCAGGTCAAATTATTGATCTTTGTAACCAACAATTCGTAAAGGATAGCAAGATCCGTATTATGCCAGATACACATGCGGGCGCAGGTTGTACGATTGGGACAACAATGACAATTCAAGATAAGATTGTTCCTAATTTAGTCGGGGTTAACTAAGCGGCTCAGACTTTAAACTACTCACTCAATTGACTGGAAACCCTAACGATAAAAGGCGAGGGCAATCAGCAGCCAGTGGTTATGGTGACATAATCGAATGGTTCAGAGACTTGTACGATGTTAGCAGACTAAGGTACAGAATTATTCCTCATCCATTTTGAATTGAAGAGGAATAATTAATACGGTGAGCCTACAGTAGAGACTGCATATCTCGATGACTGTAGAGAAGGTATAGTCCACTCTTTCAGGAAACTGAGAGGTAAGTACGATATTGGTTGTGGCATGGAAGTTGTTATGATTAATAAGAAAAAAGAGGAAATCAACTTCGATCACTTAGACGAAACGATACGCAAATTTGTCCCAAGTGGTTTTCGTATTCGAGATAAGGAACATAGATTTTCAGAAATGATTGATTTTGATAGTGTAAGAGCCCCGTTTACATTGCAACGTGCTCAAAAAAGTATTGGTACGCTTGGAGGGGGCAATCATTTTGTCGAACTGAATGAGGATGATAAAGGAAATGTATACATTGTCATTCATAGTGGTTCGCGTAATTTAGGGAAACAGGTAGCAGAGTATTATCAAAACTTTGCTTACGAGCAACTTATAAACGTTAAATCTATTAAAGAAGAAATTATTGAACGTTTAACGAAAGAAGGTAGACAACAAGAAATACATGAAGCTTTACGTGGAATTAAGAAACCGGTGATTCGCAAAGAATTAGCTTATTTAGAAGGACAAGGATTTAAAGATTACATGAATGATATGAAAATTGCTCAAAAATATGCGGAGTTAAATCGTAAAGCAATGATTGATGAAATCGTCACTAAAATGGATTGGAAAGTAACAGATCAATTCACTACAATCCATAACTACATCGATATGGACAATATGATTCTAAGAAAAGGTGCTATTTCAGCTCAGAAAGATGAACGAGTAATCATTCCAATTAATATGAGAGACGGTTCTATCATTGCATTTGGTAAAGGAAATCCAGATTGGAACTTTTCTGGCCCTCATGGAGCAGGACGTATTATGAGCCGTAAGAAGGCGAAAGAAGTACTTAACTTAGAGGATTTTCAAAATACAATGACAGAGGTTTGGACTACATCTGTTGCAGAAAGTACTTTAGATGAAGCGCCAATGGTATATAAGCCAATGGAAGAAATTATTGAGAATACAAAAGAAACAATTGATATTAAACATATTATTAAGCCACTTTACAATTTTAAGGCAAATTAAAAGAGGAGTAATGTTTATTAAAGAAAGAGAACTTGAAAAGATAGCATATTTTGTGGCGGTTATATAACAGAGATTAAAAAGACAACATATTAAACTAAGAGATTCATCATATTCATTTACATTTATGTAATGTAAATGGCTAGAAAGCTAGATTGGCGTGAATCGCGAATTGTGGAGTGCAAAAAACAACAAAATCTCTTAAAAAACACTTAATTTTTTACTCCATCTATCTTTACAATCCCTCTTTATAATGTGAATTGGACAAGCACCTAAGAGAAAGCAGAACATGTCAGTTTGTACATTCTATTATTAGGGGGAGAATTTGTATGAAAAAGACAGTTGCTTCGTTAGCAGTTATGGCGGCATTATTACCGACGTTTTCAGTGCATGCGGAAGGGAAAGAGCAAGCCCGAAAATCAGCTACAACTTTTAATGTTATTAGTGATATTCAAGGTGATTTAGGGGATTTTGATCATGTGCTAAAAGATATGAACAAAGTGACGCCACTTTCTAGAGCGCTTATTATGAATGGGGATATAACGCCGACTGGACAACAGTCACAATATGATGATGTAAAGCGTGTGTTAAATAAAAATAAGCATCCAGAAAATGTATGGTCTACTGTTGGGAATCATGAGTTTTATGCTGGTAAATGGACAGCAGATGGAAAACTCTCTCAAAGTACATGGCCAAATGGTGTAAATGAGGAAACTTTATTTAACCGCTATCTGAAATTTAGTGGACAAGAAAAGGTATATCATAAAAAAGAATTAGACGGTTATCCGTTTCTATTTTTAGGAACGGAAAAATATATGAAATACCACGATTCAAAAATGTGGGACGAAGTATATATGAGTGATGAGCAATTAGGTTGGTTAAAACAAAATTTAGAAGAGTACAGTCAAAAAGATAAAAATAAGCCAATCTTTATTTTCTCTCATCACGTTTTACCTGATACAGTATCTGGATCAAGACAATCACCATATTTACAAGATTATTTAAACGTGGATAAATTGTACGATATATTAAAAGACTATCCGCAGGTCGTTTTCTTTACGAGTCATACGCATTGGGATTTAAACTTACCGGACTGGGCTGGTAAAAAGAAAATTGCAGGCGGAGATGAAAAAGGTTTCACTGTTGTAAATACGGGCGGGATTGAAACAGGCTGGATGTCAGCAGGACCGAATGGAGGAGAGAAAACTGCTCCAGATGGCTATTCATTTAAACAAGGGTTACAAGTGAAAGCATATGGTAACGATGTAATTGTGACAGCTTACGATTACAAACGTGATAAGGATATAAAGAAGTTATTAATTAGTGATTCAAAAATTGCGCAGATGGCACCAAATGTAATGGCAGATGATCGTAAAAATATAATTGTCGGTGCAAATGAATATATGGAGTATTCTATAGAAGGAACGAATGAGTGGCATACGTATAGTAAAGCAAACCCTCCGAAATTTGATGGAGATAAAACTGTATACGTACGCCATAAAGGTGAAATGAATTTAGAGCCGGGATTAACGCAGTTACTTCGTTTTTCGGTAAATAAGTGATTGGAGGGAGTCTGCATTTGAATGTGTGGGCTCTTTTTTTGTTGATGAGAAAGGGGTTGCCTGTCTGTCGTTTTTTGTCGATAGATCGATATATTAAGAAAATCGTTGATATACTGCAAGTTACGATCGATATATTTGAAAAATCGTTGATATATTGTAAGTAATGAACGATATATTTAAAAAATCGTTGATATAAATTTCATGTACCGTAATTAAGTTAAAATCATTAATACGGTTTTACTTATCAAAATGAAATTCTAATACATTTTTAACCGAGAAAGATGACTTCACCATTTTTACGTGTAATAATAGTAACGTTACATATATTGTGAAAGAAGTACAAAAGGAGCGTTACAATGAATTTAGCTAAATTCCCGAGAAAAAAATATACAGAATCATATACACCAATTGAAAAGTTAAACAATTTTTCTGAAGCACTTGGTGGCCCGACTATTTATTTTAAACGAGATGATTTACTTGGTTTAACAGCCGGTGGCAATAAGACGAGAAAGTTAGAATTTCTAGTTGCAGATGCACAGGAAAAGGGTGCAGATACATTAATTACAGCTGGTGGTATTCAGTCAAATCATTGCCGCCTGACACTTGCTGCTGCGGTAAAAGAAAAAATGAAATGTATTCTTGTATTAGAGGAAGGGCTTGAGCCAGAAGAGAAGAGAGACTTTAACGGAAACTATTTCTTATATCACTTATTAGGTGCTGAAAACGTCATTGTTGTACCGAACGGAGCAGACCTGATGGAAGAAATGCATAAAGTAGCAAAAGAAGTAAGTGAAAAAGGGAATACACCATATGTAATTCCAGTTGGTGGATCAAACCCTACGGGCGCTATGGGATACGTTGCTTGTGCGCAAGAAATTATGGCGCAATCATTTGAGCAAGGAATTGATTTCAGTTCAGTTGTTTGTGTAAGTGGTAGCGGCGGTATGCATGCTGGTTTAATTACTGGTTTTTCTGGAACACAAAGCCATATTCCTGTAATTGGAATTAACGTAAGTAGAGGAAAAGCTGAGCAAGAAGAGAAAGTAGCAAAACTTGTAGATGAAACTTCAGCACACGTTGGTATTCCAAACTTTATCTCGCGCGACGCTGTTACGTGCTTTGATGAATATGTAGGACCAGGCTATGCGTTACCAACGCCAGAAATGGTAGAGGCAGTTCAGTTACTTGCGAAAACAGAAGGTATTTTACTTGATCCAGTGTATACAGGTAAGGCAGTAGCGGGATTAATCGACTTAATTAGAAAAGGTAATTTTAATAAGGAAGACAATATTTTATTCTTACATTCAGGTGGTTCACCAGCTTTATATGCGAATACTTCTTTATTTGCGTAAGTGTAAAAAGCATTGGGTATCCAATGCTTTTTTTGTTATATACTCGAATTATCGGGGAGTAGGAGGATGATATGAACTCAAATTTAAAAGGGATTATATATACGGTACTCGGCATTTCTATTCTATTGATCTTATTTGTGGCTTATGGGGTGTATTCTTATTTTACATTTTAAAAGCGTGATGGAAGTGAACCATAATGTAATGTATGTTATAGTTTGATATGTTAATTAATTACAATACTTTCCACAAGGAGAATACATAATGAGAGCAAAGAAACTAGTAACGTTAGCAGTTCCATTTATGCTGTTAGTCGGATGCGAGGTAGGAGATAAAGATTCTACTCATAAGACTGAGCAAACTAGTAAAGCAATAACAATACTTTCCGAACAACAGTATCCGTACTACATATGTGAGCAAGTGGTAGAGTTCCAATTTAAGAAGGATGAACTATTACTAAACTTAGGAGAATCCTTAAAGGATAAAGAAAAAGCAAAAGCTGTTTTAAAAACATCAAACGAGATAGATAAAATTTTAGATAATATGGAACACATAAAAGTACCTGATACATACAAAGACATTCACAAATCCATACAAGAAGGGGTAACAGAGGTAAGAAAAGCAACGAAGTTAATTAAGGATGCTGGTAAAGAAGATAAACAGAAGATTCAAGAAGCTGCAATGAAAGGTACTGAATTTTTATCAGGTGTAGACGGAGAGCATTGGAAAAAAGCAGTTTATGAGTTATCACAGGAAAACAAAGATGCTTATAGTAAGGCACTTGATAAGAAAGTAAAGGAGTACTCAAAGTAAAACAGTAACTTGTAACAATACATATCCACCTAAAATTTCCGCGAATGCTATGCTAGGAAGTTAGGTGGGAGATTACTGTCCTTAAATGTGGCTGATTAAAGCTACAGCCACATTCTCCTGTTCTAATTAACTAAAAGAAGAACTTCCCCATCCCGATTAAACTACTGATCATTCCTATTCCACTCATGGTGCCTTTTCCTGCTGTAAGTAAGTTTCCAAGCAGTCCTAGCTGACCGTTACCTCCGTTATTTCCCCATCCTATTGGGGCCCACGGACCACCCCATCCTGGAGGGTTTCCAAAAACACCCGAGTTATTGGTATTGAAATGAAAAGGCTTGGCTGGCGGCGATAGTAAAGCTGCAAGATGACCTTGTGCGAACATCCCTGTATGATTGAATGGTTGCGCCCAGGGGAAGGGAGGTTTTTGAAAATTAAAACCTGCATGACCTGGTAATGGAGTCCAATTAGCAGGGTGACCTTGTGGTATTATCCCTGCATAATTAATTGGCTGCTGCCCCAAAGAGAAAGGAGGAGGTTGGGGATTGAACCCCGTATAATTGGCTGATGAATCCCAACTAACTGGATAAACTCGGTAACTCCAATTCTCAGGAAGCTTCAAATCATTCATTACCTCAGATTTAGTTATTTCGGGCTGTGAATATAATGAAATTTGGTTATTATATTGTTCCCCGTTTCCCTGTGACTTCAAATACCAATATTGGTGCATACGCTAATTCCCCTCACTTTAAAAATGTAATGTTAGACTTAGCCTATGTAATATTCCTTTTTTGGGATGGTTACATAACTAGATCTACAAGCCTGTATTTAAAGGAATGGGTGCGTGGTCTTGTTGATTTTTCTCACTGCCTGTAAAATTCCCATTGATTTAAAGTTTCAATTTATTTTAGAAGGGTATTTTCAGTTGCTTCTTTTTGTATTTCAGCCTAATTTAAATTCCGTTAACAAACGTTTTTATAAAGGTTTCATCAACAAAAAGATTTTAAAATGGTATGTTGAGCAAGTGGAATTGCTAAAAAGAGAATATCCATTCGAAGAGTTTGGCAAAATACTGCAAGGGTAATGTTTTCTTGTGCAAATATGTAAACGATTTAAACGAATCAATGAAATTTATAATGAAGGGGCAATTAAATATATGAGTGAAACATTACATAAAAGAAAACCACCATATTTAATGCTTGTAATCCTTTTTATTGGGGCATTTGTTTCATTTCTAAATAACTCCCTTTTAAATGTAGCCTTGCCATCAATAATGAAAGATTTAAACATTCAAGATTATTCAACGATCCAGTGGCTTTCTACAGGGTATATGCTTGTAAGTGGTATATTAATTCCGGCCTCAGCATTTTTAATAACGCGTTTTTCAAATAGGAGCCTATTTATTACATCTATGGTGATTTTTATTCTTGGTACTGCCTTAGCGGCTGTAGCACCGAATTTTGGTTTATTACTTACTGGTCGGATGGTTCAAGCGGCAGGCTCTTCAGTTATGGGACCTTTGTTAATGAATATTATGCTAGTAAGCTTTCCGAGAGAAAAAAGGGGAACAGCAATGGGGATTTTTGGACTAGTTATGATTACAGCTCCAGCAATTGGGCCGACACTATCAGGTTATATTGTAGAGTATTATGACTGGCGTTTGCTTTTTGAAATGATTTTACCGTTAGCAATCATTAGCTTACTGTTAGGGATTTGGAAATCTGAGAATGTCATGAAACAAAACAAAAATGCAAAACTTGATTATCTCTCATTACTATTATCTTCTGTCGGTTTTGGCGGTCTGTTATATGGATTCAGTTCTGCAAGCTCCGATGGCTGGACGAATAAAGTTGTCTTAACAGCCTTAATCATAGGCGCTATTGCCTTAATTGCTTTCATTATCCGTCAATTAAAAATGGATGAGCCGTTATTGGATTTACGTGTTTACAAGTACCCAATGTTTGCACTTGCGTCTGTAATTGCAATTGTTAACGCGGTGGCCATGTTTTCGGGTATGATTTTAACACCAGCTTATGTACAAAACGTCCGTGGCATTTCGCCGCTGAGCTCTGGGCTGATGATGCTTCCAGGTGCGGTAATAATGGGGATTATGTCACCAATTACAGGTAAACTATTTGATAAATATGGTCCTCGGATTCTTGGCATAGTAGGGCTTTCCATTACAGCTGTTTCAACTTATATGTTGGCAAATCTGCAAATTGACTCTAGTCACACACATATTATTCTTATTTATACACTGCGGATGTTTGGGATGGCGATGGTGATGATGCCACTTATGACAAATGGTCTTAATCAATTGCCAACTCGCCTAAATCCACACGGTACAGCTGTTAATAATACAGCTCAACAAGTGTCCGGTTCGATTGGTACTGCTATTCTTGTTACGATTATGAACTCTGTAACAAAAACAAAAGCTGAAAGTTTAATGTCTCATATAGATCCAACAACCTTCACAGAAACTACGAAGGCAATAGTAACTCAGAAGGCTTTATTATCCGGAATTCAATATTCATTCTATGTAGCGCTTGGCATGAATGTTGTTGCACTACTATTAGTTTTTTTCGTTAAACGTGTAGACACAAGTGCGGAAGCCGTCGAGAAGTTAAATCGGTAGAGAAGAATAAAACGTTAGATAATGATTCCTACAAGTTGTTTGCTGATTAGATAAACTATAAAGAAATACAAATTTTTGCTACTAAGGCGCCGGTATTTAAAATGGGAAAAGAACTGAAAGAAGCAGTGACATAATTATATAGTGAAAGAGGACCTGATGTTCATATCAGGTCCTCTTTCATTAGTAACACGGTATATTGCTTATTGTATTGGTTTAACTAAACCACTGATTTTTCAAATACTACAATCTTAAGCTCGTCAACTTCTCTATTTTGGGGTGTTTTAGAAGAAAATGAATCAAAATAATCATTTTTATGAACAAATACAAGAGATGAGATCCGTTTGCAATTTCTCATAAACATTACAAGTTTAGATTATCTTTTAATACCAACATTAAAAGGCTCCAACTATATTTATTCGCTTCATTTTAATTTAGTATTTTTCTACAAGTTATAAATCTAATTGCCAAGCTTATACGCAATATCATAATCATGAATAGTTAGGGAAAAGATAAAATAAGGTAATCAATTACATATCTTTATTTCATGCTTTTTTGAAAGGGTGTTTTAAATGGAAAAAAAAGTATCTGCCATTCCTCAGCCGAAAACATATGGACCGCTGGGTAATCTCCCATTAATCGATAAAGATAAACCGACCCTATCCTTTATCAAGATAGCGGAAGAGTATGGTCCCATTTTTCAAATTCAAACTTTAAGTGATACCATCATTGTCGTTTCTGGACATGAATTGGTAGCAGAAGTCTGTGACGAAACGCGGTTCGATAAAAGTATAGAGGGTGCTTTAGCAAAAGTTCGTGCCTTTGCTGGGGACGGATTATTTACTAGCGAGACTCACGAGCCTAACTGGAAAAAAGCTCATAATATTTTGATGCCTACATTCAGCCAACGGGCAATGAAAGATTACCATGCCATGATGGTCGATATTGCTGTACAACTCGTTCAAAAATGGGCACGGCTTAATCCGAATGAAAACGTAGATGTTCCGGAGGATATGACTCGTCTTACGTTAGATACAATTGGTCTATGTGGTTTTAATTACCGATTCAATAGCTTTTATCGTGAGACCCCTCATCCTTTTATTACTAGCATGACCCGTGCTCTAGATGAGGCGATGCACCAATTGCAGCGGCTGGATATAGAAGACAAACTTATGTGGAGAACGAAACGTCAATTTCAGCATGATATTCAATCTATGTTTTCTTTAGTAGATAATATTATTGCTGAACGTAAAAGTAGTGGAGATCAGGAAGAAAATGATTTACTTTCCCGTATGCTAAATGTGCCAGATCCGGAAACTGGTGAAAAATTAGATGATGAAAACATTCGTTTCCAAATTATTACTTTTTTAATAGCTGGACATGAGACAACAAGTGGATTGTTATCTTTTGCAATTTACTTCTTATTAAAGAATCCGGATAAATTGAAAAAAGCCTATGAAGAAGTAGACCGTGTTTTGACAGATCCTACTCCAACATACCAACAAGTTATGAAACTGAAGTATATACGGATGATTTTAAATGAATCGCTACGTCTATGGCCTACCGCTCCAGCATTCAGTCTCTATGCAAAAGAAGATACAGTGATTGGCGGGAAATACCCAATTAAGAAAGGAGAAGATCGTATTTCTGTTCTTATTCCACAGCTACATAGGGATAAAGATGCATGGGGAGACAATGTGGAAGAATTCCAACCTGAACGATTTGAAGAGCTGGATAAGGTTCCTCATCATGCTTATAAGCCATTTGGAAATGGCCAGAGAGCATGTATCGGTATGCAATTTGCACTTCATGAAGCCACTCTTGTAATGGGAATGCTTCTTCAACATTTTGAATTAATCGATTATCAAAACTATCAGCTGGACGTAAAACAAACATTAACGCTAAAGCCCGGTGATTTTAAGATTAGGATTCTACCCCGAAAACAAACTATTAGTCATCCTACTGTTCTTGCACCTACAGAGGACAAGCTGAAAAACGATGAAATTAAGCAACACGTCCAGAAGACACCTTCTATTATTGGGGCCGATAATCTTTCACTTCTTGTTCTGTATGGCTCGGATACAGGTGTAGCAGAAGGTATTGCAAGAGAATTAGCAGATACAGCTAGTTTAGAAGGAGTTCAAACGGAAGTGGTAGCTCTTAACGATCGAATTGGAAGTTTGCCAAAAGAAGGAGCGGTACTTATTGTGACTTCTTCTTATAATGGAAAACCGCCAAGTAATGCAGGGCAGTTTGTGCAATGGTTGGAGGAACTAAAACCAGATGAGCTAAAAGGGGTTCAATACGCAGTTTTTGGTTGTGGAGATCATAATTGGGCTAGTACCTACCAACGGATTCCAAGATACATTGATGAGCAAATGGCTCAAAAAGGAGCAACAAGATTTTCTAAACGCGGAGAAGCAGATGCAAGTGGTGATTTCGAGGAACAGCTTGAGCAATGGAAACAAAACATGTGGTCTGATGCGATGAAGGCATTTGGATTGGAGCTCAACAAAAATATGGAAAAAGAGCGCAGTACTTTGAGTCTGCAATTTGTCAGTCGTCTTGGAGGATCTCCTCTTGCACGAACATATGAAGCAGTTTATGCATCTATACTAGAAAATCGTGAACTCCAATCATCCAGCAGTGATAGAAGTACACGACATATCGAGGTATCTTTGCCAGAAGGCGCTACATATAAAGAAGGAGACCACCTTGGAGTGTTGCCAGTTAATAGCGAGAAAAATATCAACCGAATTTTAAAACGTTTTGGATTAAATGGGAAGGATCAAGTTATACTGAGTGCAAGTGGACGAAGTATAAATCACATACCTTTAGACAGTCCTGTTAGTTTATTGGACCTTCTTAGTTATAGTGTTGAAGTTCAAGAAGCTGCCACTCGAGCACAAATACGAGAAATGGTAACATTCACAGCATGTCCTCCTCATAAAAAAGAATTGGAAGCATTATTAGAAGAAGGAGTTTATCATGAACAAATATTAAAGAAACGGATTTCAATGTTGGACCTTCTTGAAAAGTATGAGGCTTGTGAAATCCGATTTGAACGCTTTTTAGAACTTCTCCCTGCGCTCAAACCGCGTTACTATTCTATTTCAAGCTCTCCACTCGTTGCACACAATCGTCTGAGCATTACGGTCGGTGTTGTTAATGCACCTGCATGGAGTGGGGAAGGGACATATGAAGGAGTCGCTTCTAATTACTTAGCTCAGCGTCATAATAAAGATGAGATTATCTGTTTCATTCGAACGCCACAATCAAACTTTGAATTACCTAAAGATCCAGAAACACCAATTATTATGGTTGGGCCAGGTACTGGAATTGCACCATTCCGTGGATTCTTGCAAGCGCGTCGTGTTCAAAAGCAAAAAGGTATGAACTTAGGACAAGCGCATCTATATTTTGGTTGTCGTCATCCTGAAAAAGATTATCTTTATCGTACAGAACTAGAAAATGATGAAAGAGATGGATTAATCTCTTTACACACAGCTTTTTCTCGTTTAGAGGGACATCCAAAAACATATGTACAGCATTTGATAAAACAAGATAGAATCAATTTAATTTCGTTATTAGATAATGGAGCTCATCTTTATATATGTGGTGATGGAAGTAAAATGGCTCCGGATGTAGAAGATACCCTTTGTCAAGCATATCAAGAAATTCATGAAGTCAGTGAACAAGAAGCAAGAAATTGGTTGAATCGTGTGCAAGATGAAGGGCGATATGGAAAAGATGTTTGGGCTGGTATATGAATGTTTCTTAATTAGATACATATTAACTAATGAACTTCTTTTGAATAAATTTCACTTTATTAGTATAGTGTATTTAGATGAATAGTGATTAACCAGATTATTTAGTATCTACTAAATAAAAAACAGGACCTGATAACATCTATCAGGTCCTGTTTCACATAGACATTATACATCGATATTTTCCACACATTATCAATGTTTGTAATGTAGTTAGCCTTTTGAGTCAGCTATAAAATCAGATATTATTTTTTCGATATCGAAAGGAGTAATCCCTTTATTCAAAGAGAAAATAGTTTCTGCTTCTTCGATGTCTTGAACGAGTTCACCTCTAGCTTCAATATGTAATCGGAACAAGTCATATAAATTTGGTTTAACTAAATTAGTTAAAGCCTTTCCAACTAGTATCATACCTTTTTGATTAGCCTCGATGGTATTATCATAAGTTAGATCTCTTGTAAGAGACAAATCTGTCCAAATCAATTTTCGTTCCTTTAAGTCTAAAATAACTGGAATAGAGATTTGGGTGTCGGCAGTAATATCCACTTTATCTTGAACAGTAGAAGGTTCAAATATTTCACCTGAACCAGGATATTGACGAACCATCCAACCAGTAAAGCATTCTGGTAAATCTTTATATGGTTGGTCTGTGTAAGAAAGCAAAGTCATAACTACATAGCGTCCACCATATTTCAGCACAGACGGAATATCGAAATCAATGAATTCAGATGCCCCCTTTGGTGCAGAAGTAATATCTCCGCTATGGTAGGCTTTGAAATTTTTTGAACGTAAGTTCGTGAAGGATACATGTTCTTTGTATTGCCAATCTTCGTCGTACATTGCAGCAGACAAATCAATGTCAACACGTCCTGTATGTTGTCCATTCACATAGCCTTCTTTCCACCATAGGAAAAAACGAATCGTATCTCCTTCTGGCAAATCTACTTTACTTCCTCGAGATAATGTGCGAAGCGCTTTGCTGGCTGAACGTTGAGAGAAGGGAACTAAGTGATTTTTTAACTGTTCATCCAAAAATACTTTTCCGAGACTTGGAAGTTCTGCGAAGCGATTTTTTAAAGTATCTTCACACATTTTTACAATCATTAAACAAATATCCTCTGAGATAAATGGAAGTGTATTTTCAATACCTATAGCTTTTGCTACATTTCCCTTTGGAAAAAAGGTGCGAAATTCATTTTTATCATTTCGATGCTTAAAATGAGCCGTGAGTTGAAGTAATACAGGAGTAGAAACATTTCCTATTATACTTAGAAACTCTTCGAGAATATTGAAAACATCTGTTGATGTATCACTACATAAACGGATTAAATGATCCAAGCGTCTGGCAAATTCCCCCGGGCGAGTTTTTAAAAGATTTTTCGCTGTCATGATATCACGATTCAACAAAGCTGCTTCTATTTTTCCATTAAATGTTTCAACTTTAATGTTGTTGCGAAGAATCTCAAATGCTCGGTGGGTTTTTGGGAAACGAGTATGATATTCTGCTGGATGAAGAATTTCACCTAAACGAATCCAACGTTTTTTGTATCGAATCATATCTTCGGTAATGTTTCCGCATTGCTCTAACAATCCTAAAAGGAAGCGTCTTTCTACTCGGTTAAACTTCTTGAATCGAACGGAGGATGCTAAACTCACATCACCTTCAGATAAAGCAACTGCAAGGCGAAGAACATCAGTTGCTGTTTTAAAATACTTTGCAGCAGCATCGGCTGATATTTTTCTGTTTATTAATAAAACCCCAATTATAAAAGACATATTTTCCTTATGAGGAATTACATTAGGTAGAAAACATGAAACATCTTCAGTGTGTGTAATAGCCCATTCTACATCTGTCTTATCAGTTGAGGAAATAGAGCTGTTTGCACGAATCAATTGAGAAATCATTTGATTAAAATCTTCTTCACTTCCTAAGTCAATAACTTTCAAATCAACGCTATCTAAAAGAGGAAGTCGTTCTTCTACTTTTGATACAGGTAGGCACAACGTCACATAATGAATAACGGCATTGATGTATAAATCAGCGTCACTTAAATCCATCATTTGTTGCGGAAAGTTTGGATACATAGGAGTAAACTGAATATGTGCACCAACCATTTCTTTTAAATGTTTTACCAACTCTTTGTAAAACGATGTGAATGCATCAACCGAAAGTGTTTGCAACTCTTCTATTAAAGGCTCGGAAAAAGTAAATCCTAAACTTTCCAAGTTTTTTAAAACAGTGGCTAAATAAATGTTCGGTAGTTTATTTTCTTCTCTTTTTATAATTACTTTCAAACTTCTTCTTATGTAAATAGAATTTTTCATGAGAACGCCAGCTATTCACTCCTTATAAAAGAGGGGAATAGTCTGACTGTCCTCCTTTCAGTGGTAGATTTTTATTTTTACATGCATAAACACACTAATTGTAGAGAAATGCACTGAGGGTATAAAGCTATTTTTTAGTGAAAAATTAGGGGTATAACATTTAGGTGTTAAGTGGTAATTTGTTAATTAAGAAAAGAAAACCTCTACATCAATGGTTGATAAACTAAAGTTTATTCAGGACCAAAGAAGAAAGAGGTTTTATAGTCTAATTATTTTCATAGGAAATTGACAACTCTAAAACAATTTGAAATTTCTACAAAGAAGGAAGAATTGTCATAGCCTATGTGTTTAGCAGGAAAGTAACATCCCTATTTCGCCAAAGAAGTTAGAAGGAAGGAACGTCATAGCCTGCTTTATTAGTATATTCTCTTGCGAAGAGCAATTCAAGTATACTGTCTGATTTTTTATATTTTTCTTAAAGGGGAATTTTCATGTTTATCCCGCGTTAACGGGCAGCCAGATTGGTGAGGGTGATTAAAGTTTCATTTTATAAATAGGGGGAACATCACATGCTCTTTTTATAATACTATTAAGGGAGGATTTTTATTTTTGATATATTATACCATTTATTTAATGGTATAATATGGTATGTGTTCTATGGAATGGAGTTGAATGAGTATTATAAATACAAAAGGTGAAATTAAAAAAACAAAAAGAAAAGTATTACTAACTATACTTACTATGTTAGTAATTATAATTGGATTTGGATATTGGAAACTTTTTAGTTTGCAAGGCGTTCCAAAAGGGGAATTAATTCGAACAGTGAAATCTCCAGATGGAAAATATCTCATCAAGACTTATTTTCATAATGCAGGATCATTAAGTGCGGATGCTGTTAGGGGTGAATTAGTTAACCTTGATACAGATTCAGAGAAAAATATATATTGGAATTATCCAGATACCGATCCATATATTGAATGGGTAAATAAGAATATTGTTAGAATTGGAGATCAAACTTTAGATATTTCACAGAAAGAAACCTATGATTGGCGTGATGATGATAAGCACGTTAAAGAAATGCCTAAACAGTTTAGTAGATAAAACAAGAAAATTTAAATGTATTTAATCTTATTCGTTTAACTATAGATAGGATTATATGAGTGAAAAAGTCCATTTAGATCTTCTAAATGGACTTTTTTAGGTTTCTAGATACGACTACTGATAAAAACGGAACAAACTTGTTACTTAGGTTGTCTATTAAGTATACGTATAAAACAGGTGTTCATGATAGTTTGCTTATTTTATCCCGCTATTTGCCCGTAAAAGTCCGACTGATGAGGGCTGATTAAAGTTTCACTTTATCTTTTACTGTACCTTGTAACTACATTTTACCTTGCTGTAAAGAAACAAAAAACGTTTTTTTATTCAATAATTCCAATTTCTAGAGCCTTTTGCACAGCTTCTTCTTTGTTGCGGACTCCTAGCTTTGTATAAGCTGTGGAAGCATAATTTCTGACCGTACCATTCGATAAATATAACCTTGATGCTATGGTAGTGTATCGAAGTCCCTTGGCTACTAGTTGCAATATTTCTATCTCCCTAGCTGTTAGCTCATAAGCGGTTGCTTTTGATTGTGGTGTCTCTTTTTGCGCATCAAACTTTTCAAATATTTTGTGAGACATTCCCTGATCAATCAGTGTCCCACCTTTGTGAATAAGTCGGATTGTATTAGCTAGCTCCAATGTTTCAATAGATTTGAGTAAAAAACCATCCGCACCGTTGCGAAGCGATTCCAACGCCTGTTCGGTATCCTGAAAAGTGGTAAAAATCAATATGCGGATATGTGGCCATTGTTGCTTAATCTTTTTGGTTGCTTCGACTCCATCCATGTGTTGCATATCTAAATCCATAAGTATAACATGAGGTTGAAGGCGCCCACACAAATCGATGGCTTCATTGCCATCCTCGGCCAAACCGACTACATTTAAATCTTCATATCTATCGAGTAGTGTCCTCAAACTTTCCCGAACAAATGGCTGGTCGTCTACAATTAACAAACGAATAAGTCCATCTTTTATTTCAGTTTGTCGCGGTATGGTACATGTAACAAGCATTCCTTCATCTGGCTTTGTATATACAGACAATTGACCTTGCAAATTCATTGCTCGTTCTTTCATCGCATTCATACCGAAGCCTTCTTGCCATTCTACATTTCCTTTTCCATTATCTTGAACTTCTAATCTCGTATATTGTTGTTCAAACTGCAATGAAACTATAATTTCAGTTCCCTGACCATGACGTACTGCATTCGTAAGGGACTCTTGTAAGCAACGAATGAACGCTATCTTCGCTTGCCGAGACAATTCATATTCCTCTCCGTATGCCCGAAAACTTACATTAACCAGAGCGTGCTCCTGAAATTCGGCTCCAAGATTTTGGAGAGATTGAATTAAGGAAGGCGATTGACAAGGAGACTCCATTTGATGTAGGTAACCTCTCACGTCCTCGATGCTTTTACGTCCCATTTCAAGCAGAGAATCTAGCCTCTGTATACCCATTTCAGTAGCAAGTTCGGTGCGCAACGTTTCCATCCCCATAATAATAGAAGTATAAGCGTGACCAACTGTATCATGAAGCTCACTCGACAGTCTGTTTCGTTCTTCCGCCAGTGTAATGCGTTCAATCTGAGACATATATTGCTCAAGTACCGCGTTTTGTTTACGAATTGATTCATTTTGTTTATGATTGACGATTAATAAATGAAAAGCGAAGCCCATTACATATGCGAATCCATAATAGGTGACCATAATCCAATAGCTATTACTTGGCGCAACCGCATAGAAAATTCCAGTTGTTATAAAAACCGTTATTGGAGCTGTCCAATAATAGGACAAATGCTTACTATTCGCAGCAATTAGAAACACCGATATAAGAAATGTGTTGTAAGCTTCTGGAAATAATAAGGTTAAATATATACATAGTCCACCATATAGCAGTATTTCTGTGAACAAATAATATTTATAATTGAATAGTAAGGCTACCCATGGAACAGAGAAGGCAATAATTTCCCAAAGAATAATAATCCAAAGTGGTAATGTTAAACCATCCTGAAAATTTAATGTAGCTAGAATGATAGACACACTAGTAAGTAGGCGTACCCCTAACATAATCCAATCATACCAAAACCAATACTTAACCATATCTAACAAGTCCTTTACCCCCTAAATAGCCTACCATTTTACTTCCTATATAATAATTTAAACCTTCCTGCCTTATTATACTTTTTAATTTAAAACTACGATACTACTCACAGACTGCAAACTTCTATTGATTTAGTTGCCGAATCATACTACGTGTATAGCCCCCAATTTTCTTTGTCAAACCATCGACTATTCTAATACTTATGGCGGTAAATACTATACCCATAAACATTACAAAGAGTGACTTGGCAAAAGTATCTATTTGTATAAATATAATATTCATATCGATGTATCGATACAGTAGTGGTGCCAACAGGAACATAAGTGGCATTACGTAAAAAATGATTGCACTAATGAGACTGAAAATGCCAATCGTAAATTTCTGCATTAGCCAATAGACAGCACACCAAGTGCGACGATCTGTTAGCACTAATTTCACCTGAGACCAGTTCGATGTATCCATTGTTATACTTCTATCGTAGGAGTCTGTTGAAATATCTGTATAAATTTTCGTCTGTATGCGCTCGAATTGGATAAAGGGTGTGGTAGTCTGTAGTACGCGCATAATTAATGGAATCCCAACAACAGTAAATGAAAGGGTTAAACTAAATAGCAGAGCTATTAGGTAAAAACAAAAATAAAACAATCCTGTACCGAAAGTTAGCAATAAAAAATAACCATTATGGATGAATCTTGATTTCATAAAGTTCATCGCTCCTATCTGTGTAATAACCGAATCATACTGCTTTTTTTGTCATTCTCACTAGTGTAAAAGTGTCATATGACAGTTCTAAATGATGTTAAAAAGGGGAGAGCAGCTTACTTCTGGTTAAAAAAGATGCTTTTATCCCGCTATTTACTGGGCAGTAAGACTCCCACCTCAAAATTCAGCGTTAGGTGGGGGGCGGGCTGCCGGTAAACGCACGATTGGTGAAGGCTAATAATCAGTGGGGGATGAACAAAAAACTGCTGATTAAAGTTTCACTTTATTACTCCTCCACAAAGCAATCCCGTTCTTACATCTGCAAGAACGGGATTGCTTTGTACTTTTATTTAATATGAGATGGACTTGTTTTTCGAATATGAAAAATAATATCAAATTGCTCAAGCAATGAAGTATCAAAATACACCGAACTGTTCGGGAGGATTTGTCCCCCTATACTTAGTAATGGTCTTTTTGCTTTAACCCATTTTTCTGCTTGTCCTTTAAGGTGACGGTTATCCAATAAAAACATTTTATATGGCACTTTTCCGAGAGTATAATTGAAACTTTTTACATCTTGTGGAATAGTGTCGGTTGTAATCTTACCTCCAGTGGAAGGATCATATTCGCTGTATAAGGTAAAATTCCCCTCCGTAGTTGTACTACCAATTGTGACATAATTATTGTCTAAACGTTCCTTCAAAAACTGCCCCGCAACATAAGGGTATAATTTCTCATCGATAATTCCTTTAGCTATATGAATATTGTGTGCCCATACCATCGTTTTACCACCAAATGTCTCTTGTGCCCACATTGCATGATCGGCCAAGTATTGTTCATGTAGTTTTATTATACTTGGATAGTCGTTAGGGAGTAGCATTGTGGTAAATTTCTCTATTGCACTTGCCGTTGCTTTCGCCCAGATGTACTCGGATGGAATTATTTCTGTGTTGGCTTGTTCATTCTCATCTTTTAGTAATCGGGCTACTCTCTCAGCGTTTGCTTTAAACTTCTCTTTCCTTTCAGGAGCAAGTTTCATATATTCCTGTATACTTCCAGTAAAAGAAGACAATTCTTTATAATTTTCTTCTACTTCTGCCAGCAAATCTGGTCGATGCAGCCTTACATAATCAATTACTTTATTAAAGCTACCTTGGTCCAATGCCTTTAAGTCGAGCCCAATAAATTGGATCTTTTTTTTATTGGATGGATCAGCATTATAATCTTTCATCCACTCAATCATGGCTATAATTTCATCAGTAGGATATAACAATTTTAAAAATTCCCTAGGGTTTCCTTTTCCTGTTTGGATATATTCATTTAGTTTTAAGCCGTTTCCCCAATCTTCTTCCATTGCAAAATTCGTAAAACCCATTTCAGTAACCAAATATTTCACAAGGCGAAACTTCATAGTAAAAATTTCAGAGCTTCCATGAGTATTCTCTCCTAATCCTACATATTGCGCGTTCCCAATCATTTTCTTAAGTGGTTTTAAATCTTCAAATGGTTTTGACGGCTCTATCGTTTTTAATGGGTTAGCCTGTGATTGTATTGATTTAACTATATTTTTTTGGACTGATTGACCTGAATTTTCGACTGCTACAGTTTGAGCGTTTCCTACTTCCGCGCATCCTGTGACTAATAAAGCTGTACTAACCATTGCAATCATTCTTTTCTTATTCATTTTTGCCCACCTCAATTGAATTATTTTTATAAACAAGATTGATTCATGTACTTGCACGAATCAATTGCCTTAATTTAATTGTTATTTATTCCATATCATATTTTCTAGTTACATATTGTCATAAGATTAATTGACACAAGTCATAGGTTAATCATTACACTTTTGTACTATCGGCTATGACAGTTTATAAATAATAATTAAATTGTTGAATCGCAAGTAAGACTAGATTATGAATTTGGGAGGGATTTTAAAGATGAATGATCTGTATGTCAAAATATTTTTATTCTAAGTTGTAGCTGTTGAAATGACAGGAAGTAAATTTGATAAACAAATGAATAAAGGGGAAGGGCGGATTACAATGTTATTACACGCAAAATCGTTCCACAATAAAGATAAAATCCATCGTGCTAAAATAGGACTTCAACTTTTTCTAAGTATCTTAACTATTACTTCTATTATCCTAAATGTACTAGTAATGATTACTAAAAGTATGCCGCTTATTGTGGTATATATGTTTACCCCGGCATTTTCTTCTATTTTGACTCGCATAATATTGAAAGAAGGGTTTAAAGATGTATCTTTTAGTCTCGGTAACTTAAAGATATGGAAGGGGATTGGTTTTGCTCTGCTAATACCTATGATTATTTGTGGAATTACTTATTCTATCGCCTGGTTGAGCGGAATTGCGAGGTTTCAGCCCCCGCAAGGTGGTATGCTAGAACCTATTTACAATATACTTGGATTTCAGTATCTACCGATACCATTAAGTTTCATTTTTATAGTAGTATTGAGCGGAGTTTTAGGTAGCTTGCTTAACTTAATTCCAGTTATGGGAGAAGAAATGGGTTGGCGAGGTTATATGCTTACAAGACTAATCGATGCAGAGTTTTCACGCCCAATCCTTATTAGCGGATTGATTTGGGCAACGTGGCATGTTCCAATTGTTATTGCTGGTCTATATGTAGAGGGAACATCGGCCCTACTTTCAGTACTTGGCATCTATTTTTGTATTGTGCCATTCAGTTATATTACAGCTTATTTACGACTTATCACAGGTAGCGTTTGGCCTTCGGTTATCATTCATACTACTTGGAATGCCATTATTCAAGGACCTTTCGCACGTGCAAGTACAGGAGATCAAACTGAGATTTGGATTGGAGAATCTGGTTTGATAACCGCTATTATTATCTTGGCTACTGCAATAATTATGGCTCGAATCGTAAATTTTACTAAATAGCATACGGATGTGTTTTAAATTCAATTAGTGTAATATGACGAGGCTGAAATAAGATGCTCCTAAAAATATTAGAAAAAATCTAGTTGAACGGACTCTTACTTAATCTTAGGCTGCTGGACATGTGGTGATATCCCATCGTCATCAAGCTAAGAAAATAAACTAGGTTGCCATAAAAAACATAATGTTTTCATTTAAAGGCTTGGAGATGAAATTTTATCATCTTCATCACGTTTGACCTTCAGGAAATAAAAAGTTAAACGATTATACAAATACTCTAACTGAAAAAACGATAGTCCTTCTATCAAAAATATAGAAGGACTATCGTTTATTTTTTTGACAAACTTAGGGGGTGATGTTCATAAAAATGGATAATATAATTCGTATTTTACGTAAAGAGAAAAAGTTTTCCAAAGAAGGTTTAGCTAATTTCCTTGGTGTAACGGTTGATTGAAATTTCACTTTATGACTTGTAAGTGACTGTTCAATGCATCGTACTATTAAAAAATCTAAATTTAATCATTAAATTGCGATAAAATGTGGTCGGAAATAATGAAATTTTAGGAAAAATAAGGTACACTAGTTTATGATTTTAGTTGAAAATCGTTTGACGTTAATGCATACGGGGGAAAGATTGATGAACAACAATACAACAAATGAATCAGTTGAAGAAATTGATCAAAAACGAGTAAGATCAAAAAAACGTTATACAAATTGGAAGTTTATCGCAGTGGGTATTGGTGTAATTGCACTTCTTATTGGGGGAATGAGTTATTATCAGGCAACTCACTTCAATTCGAATGTTACAATTAATGACACAAAAGTTGGTGGTCTGAGCGCTGATCAGGCAATACAGAAATTAAAGACATCTGGACTAGCAAACAAAGTCTATGTTGATCAACAACAAATTTTAGATGAAAAAGATACAAAAACGGAACTTACGGAAAAAGATTTGCCTCAAGTTAAGAAACTATTAAAAAAACAGTGGACATTTTTCCCTTCCTCAAAGGGAGAAAATTATTCATTGCTACCAGAGAAGGCAGATCAGTATCGTAGTGAAACGATGAAAAAGCTTGTAGAAGAAAAGCTCATCTCTATGAATGAGAAATTAAAAGCGCCTCAAGATGCTATGGCGAAGCTAGAACAAGGGAAAATTGTTATTTCGAAAAGTGTGGAAGGAAAACAGTATGATGTTACTAGTCTACTGAAAGATTATGATAAGCAAAAATATAAAAGCGAAATTCATCTGAAGTCTGCATACATAAAACCTATTAAAGAAGACGATCCGATTGTCAAAAAAGAGGAGAAAGCACTACAGAATCTTCTTGGGCAGTCTGTTGAGTATAAAGTGCAGGATGAAGTTTATCCTTTAAAAGCGAAAGATTTAATTCAAAATGCCTCTATGTCAAAGGATATGAAAGTTACAATTGATGCGAGTGACATTAAGAAGAAAATTACTGAAATTAATAATGCCAAATCAACATTAAATAAAGATTTCTCATTTAAAACTCATTCCGGTTCAGTCATATCAGTAAAAGGACAAGGCTACGGCTGGGCACTAGATGTTGAAAAAGAAACTAAACAAGTTCAACAAGCCTTTGAGAAAGGCGAAAAATCGCTTTCTGCTTCTAATATTCACGGAAATGGTTGGGAGAAGGAAGGTATCGGTTATAAAACAACATCGAATAATGGCATCGGAGACACGTATGCAGAAGTTTCAATTGCAGAGCAACAAATTTGGATTTACAAAGATGGAAAATTAGTTGTTACAACAAATGTAGTAACTGGTAAACATAGTACTGGTGAAGATACATCACCAGGTGTGTGGTACGTCCTATACAAACGAACACCATATACGCTAAGAGGTAGCGCAGTAGGGAAAGCTGATTATGCGGTTAAAGTAGATTACTGGGTTCCATTCACCAATAGCGGTCAAGGATTCCACGATGCCGGCTGGCGAAAAGACTGGGGAAATAATGCTTATTTAACAGGAGGATCAGGTGGATGTGTGAACCTTCTTCCTAATGTTGCAAAAACTGTATATGATAGTTTGAACACGTATGATCCAGTTATCGTGTACTAAAAAATAGCTACGTATCAAGAAATAAACAAAACAGGAAATCTTACCTGATGGTATATGAAAAAACACCTCTTGCATTCGCATACTAAGTGTGCAAATGTAATGGAGGTGTTTTTGTTTGAATACAAAAGTGTATTGTTAATAAGAAACAAAGTAGGAAGAGATTAAGAATAAGTATTCAAATAGTCAATAAAATTGACAATGAATATCATTTTCACTTAATATAGAATCGTTGCATTTAATTAGACATGAATTTTTTGTTAATATAATAGAGTTCTATTAAGTTGTCACATTTAAGAACTATCATTAAATCTTTTAAGAATTTAAACGTAGGAAAGGGTAATATAAAATGAACTGGAAAAAAGGCGGGTTATGGGTTATTATTTTTTTCGTTGTAAAAGGCACGATTTCTACACTTTTAATCGTTACAGGTGCTAAATATTTTGATTTATCATTTATGCAACTTATCTTATTAATTCTGACCTTATTAGTGATTTCTCTAATAAGTCGAAAATTGCTGTATAGACATAAACAAAATAAAAAGCAAAAAGAGCTAAATATATAATGAAGCCCCAGAGACCGTTGGATTTCTGGGGTTTTATTTCGATCGTTTTTTCCACATGTACATCAACTTAACGGAACAGATTGTCCAAAACGATAAAATCGATGATGTTTAAAATGCGTCAATTACTTTTATATAAGGGTTGAAGAGAGCTTTTGAATCAATCTTTATTCTGAAGCGACAGACGTGCATAAATTATGCTTGTTTTTCAATTGGTAGTTTAAATGTAAAAGTACTGCCTTCTCCTAATTTACTTTCAACCGTAATTTCTCCTCCATGTAGTTCGACAATCCATTTTACCATCGACAATCCTAAACCTGTGTTTCCGATGTTTGAAGATGTTCGTGCTGCGTCAACTCGATAGAAGCGGTCCCATATTTTAGTAATATGTTGCTCGCTGATGCCGATGCCATTATCGGAGACTTTACCTATTATGTTGGTTTCATCACGGAATAGTTGCATATGCACAGTTCCGCTCGCTTTACTATAAGCAATCGCATTCGTTAGTAAATTCATTAATAAACGCATCATCAATGTTTGATCTGCTTTAATAAATAGGTCTTCCTCTATATTAGTTGTTATTTCAACCGAAGCTTCTTGAACCATTAATGAAAGTTCTTCTACAACGATTTCCGTTAATTCACTCATATTGATACATTCAAATTGGAAAGTATTATGGTTTCCTTGGTCAGCTCTTGCTAATAATAAAAGTTGTGAGATTAGAGCTGACATTTTACGTGATTGCTTTAAAATTACTTCTAACGATTCTTCCATTTCTTTCGGATTATTTCTCTGCGATAAAGCGTATTCGCATTGTGAAATAATAACAGATGTTGGTGTTCTTAATTCATGAGATGCGTCAGATGTAAATTGTTTTTCACTTTCGAATGATGTCTCCAATCGCTCAAACATTTTGTCAAAGGTTTGTGCTAAATGATACATTTCGTCTTTCGGTGAACCTTGTAAATGAATTCTCTTCGAAAGGTCTTTACCATCACCAATTTTACTGGCTGAATCACTCATTTGTTGCACAGGTCGAAACGCCCTTTGCGTAATAAAATATCCTCCGAATGCCGCAATAAGAATAAGTAATGGGAATGAGATGATTGTTACCACGATAAGCGTATTCATCGTTGAGGATAATTGGTTCATAGTCATTATTCCACGAACCCAGACTTGCTCATCGCCGCCTGCATTATGGAGAAAATCATATACTATCCATTCTTTATTGCCGTCTTTAATGGTTTGTATTTCATCGGATTTAAGGGATATCTTTTTATTAAAGCTTGTTGGACTATGTCCTACCAACAGCTCACCTTGTTTACTATAAATGCTTATATTTACTCCATCTTCTAAGGTTTCAAAATCATCGTCAATCTTTAACTGCCCATGCTTATATTCGATATCTTCCATGCTTTCTTTTACTGTGCTCTTCAATTGATCTTTCATATTAAAAAGTAAAACTTTATCTGAAGAAGTTAAAATAAAAGCTAACACGAGTGCCATAATAATTACAATTAGCCCCGTATACCACAGGGTCACTCTCATTTTTATTGATAGTCTTTTCATGGTTCTACTCGCAATACGTAACCAGTTCCGCGCACTGTATGAATTAACTTCGTTTCAAACTGGCTATCAATTTTTTTACGAAGATAGCGGACGTAAACATCAATAATATTCGAGCCGCCTTCATAGTCGTAATTCCACACATGTTGCTCAATTTTATCTCGTGTCAGCACAACTTCTTTATTACGAATCATATATTCTAAAATAGCAAATTCTTTACTGGAAAGAGTGATAACTTGGTCTCCTCGTGTTACTTTATGCATATTGCAATCTACCACTAGGTCAGCGATTTCAAACACATTAGATGTATTTCCTGTTTTTCTTCGCATTAACACTCGAATTCTTGCTAACAGTTCGTCAAAAGCAAACGGCTTTACTAAATAATCATCCGCACCTAAGTCGAGTCCTGTTACACGATCATCAATTGTATCTTTAGCTGTAAGAAGCAAGACCGGAGTTGTATTATTGTCCGCGCGTAATCTTTGTAATACTTGTAAACCATCTATTCCTGGAATCATAATGTCAAGTACAATCAAATCGTAGGTAGCCATGTTTATATAATCCAGGGCATCTTCTCCATTCCCACATGCATCGACACTATAATGCTCTGCATTTAATCGTTTTACCAATATATTTTGTAAGTCTTGTTCATCTTCGACAATAAGAACTCGCATTAACATTCTCCTTTTCTTCTTATTAATATGTATCACTATAATTCCAAAACATTAAAGAAAGATTAGAAACTAGTTAATTATATCATTTTATCCAGCATTAACGGGCAGTAAGACTCCTCCCTCAAAATTCGGCGAATGCGAGGGGGGGGAGTCGGGCTACTTGTAAAAGCCTTCACTTTATTTTTTTGTACATTAATCTTCCTTTAATGTTTGTTGAGTAATATAAAGGCAAGGATAAGGTGCACATGTAAAGGGAGGAAAACAGAATGGGAAAATGGATGCTGATTGGAGCAATGTCTTGTGTATTGTTAACAGCTTGTTCTACTCAAGCTGATAACAATACACAAGTACAACAATTGAAAGTGGAAAATGATAAATTACAAAAAGAAGTTGCTCAACTACAACAAGAACCAAGCAAAATAGGGCCTGCTACGAATGATACGAAGCAAACACAAGATTTCAAAAACGAAGTCACATCTATTGTAGAAAAGGCAAATAACACGAAACCAGTTGGAGCAAAAGAAGAAAACCTAAATACGTACTTAGCAGTAAAAAAAGAAATTGACCAACTGGATGACAGGATAGATCTATCTGATAATCAGCTAGAAGCAGATTATCAAGCTGGAACGATAACTGTTGAACAATATCAAACGCAAGAAAGAGAACACGATATACTGGAAGATCAATTAGAACAAGCAGAAAATGCACTTGAAGCAAGATTTGGAATAGAGGATTAATCATTAAGGAGTGGATGGAAATGTTAAAACATAAAAAGAAAATAATGATAAGTGTAATTGCTATTTTAGTAAGTGGTATTGCTATTATTAGTGGATATTATGGCATGGGTTACAATTATGCAAAAAAGAATGAAAACTACACAGAGAAACAAGTTCGTGAAATTTCTTTAGCTCATACAAATGGAGAAATTATTAATGTGAAAAAAGAATTCGAATTAGAAGATGACAACTTAGCACAATCAAAATTTGAATATGAAGTGGAAATCAAGACACCTGATAATCTGTTAAATATTTTAAAAGTTAGTGCTAGGACAGGTACAATAGAAATCGATAATGAAGATTAAATAAATATCGCGTATTTGAAAAAACTCCGAACAAAATTTGTTTGGAGTTTTTTCATGTTTATACTTTACTATTTTGAAAGGGGAGTGCTACATCGCTATTAAACTAACAAAACAAAATAACACCTAATATGAAAAAATACGCTGTTCTTTCTGAAGAATCCTAGGAAAGGGTAACTTGATATATCACCGCTATAAAAGTATCGTTCCAATCCAAGTGTATATTTGTGACGAGTTGAATTCAAACTTGATACCTTAGATTCACAGATTGTTCTTTTCCTCAAATCGTGCAGATTTGATTACGTATAATTACATAAAAACTTGTCATCGTAACTTTGATATCTTGCTGTTACATTCCAAAATGCATACAACAGCGTGCCTTCAAGGTTATACTGATGCTGGAGGTGATTCAAAGTGACATAAAATCGGAAAATGAGCTTTTTAATAGTCAAGAGAGCTTTAAAGATCAAGTCTTCATTTTGAAACTAAAATCGCTTTTATATTAGGCTTCGAATTTTTATGTGGTACAGACATTAGTTGAAAGATAGGCTTTTCCTGTTCTTATTTATATCGTTAACTTGATAATTTATAAATATGAATTTAGTGGGGGGATATTATGAAAGATAGCAAACGTTTTAATTTTCACAAGCTTTGGCTAGGACAGTCTATAAGTTTGTTAGGTACCCAGCTTACAATGGTAGCTTTGCCTCTTTTTGCATTAGAGGTGCTACAAACAAGCGAGGCAAATGCTGCCATGCTTCGTGGGATTATATTTGTACCCTACCTAATTTTCGGGTTAGTAGCCGGTGCTTTGATAGACATCTTTCATAGGAAAAATGTTTTGCTAATTTGTAGTATATGTCAAGGAGTATTATTTTTATCAGTATTCATACTGACTGTAACAAATATTTTAACGTTCCCTTTATTAGTGTTTATCATGTTTTTAAATGGAATATTTACTACATTTTATAACATTGCTGTTCCTTCTTTCTTACCGGAAATAGTAACAGATAAAGACAAGTTAAAAAAAGGAAATGCTCAACTAGCACTTTCGGAGTCTCTTTCTGTAGTAATTGGTCCTATGCTAGCAGGAATCATCATTACTCTATTTGGATTAACAGGCTCTTTTACTATTGACGCAGTAACGTATTTTGTTTGTTTTGCATTTGTATTATTTATTTCCAAGTTTAAACCGCATACAGAGGGCTCTTTAAAAGACGTAAATATAAAATCCATATACCAAAACATATATGAAGGCTTGGTATATTTTAAAAAACACCCTGTATTAGAACCAATTGTAACCTGTGGCGCTGTTTACGGTTTTTTTAAATACATACTAAATAGTATTTTAGTAATATTCCTGTATAAGGTAATGGGTCTATCTGAACTTGAAATAGGGTTTGTTGTAGGCTCAGCAGCGGTGGGATTTTTAATAGGTAACACGATACTCATGAAAAAAAGTCAACAAATTAATAATACAAAAATGCTTATTTATAGCGCTACTGTATCAGTTACTGGTTTGGCCTTTATACCGATAATGGGATATATGGGAACCATTATCGGTATAGTAGCTGCAAGTATCATACATGGTATGGGAGAAGGTGTATTTGGCCCTTACGCTGCAACCATACGACAACTTGCCTCACCAAGTCACATGCTAGGCCGAGTAAATGCTGTACAACGTACGCTGAATTGGGGGGCTTGGGCATTAGGAAGTTTTGCTAGTGCATTTTTAGTTTCTATATTTGGGCTTCAAACTACGTTATTCATAGGGGGATTCGGAACAACATTGTGTTTAGTGGCGTTGTTAAGACGTGGCGTATCAAAAGGAAATGATATTGAATATACGAGTTCATTTTAGAGGAGATGATTGTGATGCATAAGGTATTAAAAGGAACTGACATAGAAAATAAAGCCCACATTTTATTTATAGGGGGATGGACAAAGCCTATACAAGATGCATTAGACAGTGGCTATATTGTTTCGTACATAGGATCGTACGCTAAACACATATATTTTGATGGGACTATCTTAGAAAAATGTTTCTATAAAAAAGAATTAGACACGACAAATATACCCTTGTCTATATACTATGCTGAAGAATTATTCAAAGAGAAACCATTTGATGTGGTTGTATCTTTCAACGAAACAGCATTAGATACGGCTTGCATAATTGCAAAGATTTTTAATGTTAAAGGGCCTTCTTACAATGCTAATATGATAACCCGCAATAAAGACATGATGCGTGAAATGCTAGCAGGTAAAGACTTTTCGATAGATTCGACAGTTTGCAATAACATTAAAGATATTAATGAATTTTTGAACAAAAAAGATAGTATTATAATAAAGCCCCCGATTGGCGCAGGTGGTAAAGGTGTATCTAAGCTAGACACGGGAGATGACGTAGAGGTATTTTTTGAAGAAAATGGTATTCAACTACCTGTTTTAGTGGAAGAGTACATTGAAGGTGATGTAGTTTATACGGTCGAAGCCGTTTCTTATAACAAAAAACATTCTATACTAGCGATATCAGCTGAAGTATTTAAAGAAGGTACGTTTATAATAAACTATACTATTATGCCAGCACCTATAGATGAATCTCAAAAACAATTAATTATGGAAAAAGTAATGCTATTTTTGGACGACATGCAAATGGAAAACGGCATTACTCATACAGAAGTAAAGATAGACAAAAAAAATAAGCCGATAATTATAGAATCTCAAGTTAGAATAGGTGGTGGTAATATCTGGAATATGGTGGAACTAACAACCGGCATATCCCAATTTGGATACTATTATGATGCGTTAGCTACTGAGACTATAGATGAATTTAGATGTGTATCTTCAAAATGTCATGCTATGTCTTTAAGCTTGATTCCAAAACCAGGTTGCTTAAAAGAAATCAAGTATAAGGAGTTAAGTAACATATCCGAGGTCTTATTAATTGATCTATTACTAAAAGAGGGAGACATCATACCACCTATTGTAGATAGCACTCAACGCAAAGGATCTATATTATTTACGACTAGTGATATGAAACGTATGTACGAAGTTGTAGAGGAAATATGTAACAATATAACGTTTGTTTATCAGGATTTAACAGAATGGAAACCTTCTTTTAAAAAATATAAGTAAACAGAAATGTGGCAAATAAATGGTCTATATAAAAAAGAGAAATTTTCGAATTCCCTGATAGCGCTAAACCTAAGCAAAATAATGAACTATCCTATGGAAGAAAGTTGAGGGAGCTAATCGCATATGTTTTATTGAAAGGATGTGATTGAATTATGGAACGGCCGAATTGGGGAATTGGAGGATTAGTATTCGTTGGCTGTATGTTTCTTGGTGGAGGAGTGGGATCTATGTTAGGTAATGCCCAAACTGGATGGCTAATAGGAATGGGCATTGGATTTCTTGGGATGGCTTTAACGAGACTGTTCAGAAAATAATGTAACTGAGATTCTTCTTCTGGTAAATAAGGAAATATGTAAGTAATTCATGGCATAAGAGTTCTATAAATTATAGTTAGAATCTTCTCTTTTGTATTTGTCTTTTCAAAATTTCTCCATACATAGATAAGATTCTCAAGTCGGAGGATAGCACCTTAGGGTGTCTTTTTTATGCTTTTTAAAAATGTCTTACCATATAATAGCTGAGTTTTGCTTTCAGTCTCCGATGCCCATTAAACATAAAATGAAAATTCCGCACCATTTAAACTCTGATAACAATTCATACGATCAAGAATAATTGAGTTAATAGCTTTCGGTAGATTGTCATCATTTTTTTATAATAGATTAGATTCATTACCGTTTCAGACCTATGTATTCATTCATAACCTAACAGTAAAAGGGGGGATGATTAAAGGTATGGCAGTTAATGAGGAATCAATTTGTCAACAGTTTGCAAGAATTATCGGTGGACAAGAAGGATTCGCCGGTGGGAAATGCGTGGCAACAATAAACAGGGATGAAATACGAGCAACAATCTTGGGGAAACGTTTTAGAGTAACCACTTCTTTTTCATTCGAATCACGAGACAATAAAACTGGACGGGCATTATGCCTAGGCCGAGTAGCACTCTTACAAAAAGAAGTCACTGAATTTGTGGCGACAATTATTAAACAAGGAATAATCGTTTCGTCTATACACAATGAGTGGTTATGTGATGATCCAAATTTGATTTACGTTAATATCGAAGACGTTGATGATCCACTAAATTTTGCAAGAAAAGTGAGAAGAGCATTGTGCAATTAACTAAGTTTTTTAGTTAAATGAGTGATTACGTTAAATAGAAGATTTCAGCGTGTTGAATGTTATATTTGTAAAATAGATTTAAGTGGATGGTTTTATAAAACGAAAGAAGGTGTTTCATATTTGGAATGCCTTTTCTTTATGTTTTCGTTGCTAATGTGGGTGGTTAACGGATTATATGCTGTTTATCTTGCAAAAGCAAGAACTGGATGAGGTATCTTTAAAGGTGTTTGACTATTTGTAGATACCATATTTTATCAAATGTTATTAGCATATCATAAAATGATAAGGGAGAAATCGTCAGAGAGATACGTCAAATTAGTCATTCCTTCTATAATCTAAGGAGGCGATTTTGTTTTTGAAAAATAATAGGTAAATCATTTGACAATTAAAATAATCTACTTTATTATATGTGCCATAGCATATATATGGTGAAACAAATACATTCATTGTGAATGATTGACTGGTATGCTATATCCTTTTATATCTTAATTTATAGAGGTGATATATGAACTTACATGATTTAATAGGCTATCTTGTTCATCGTACTGATGTGAAAATGACCAATTATTTTACGAAGAAATTAAAGCCTTATGGAGTTACGCCAGAGCAGTGGGGGATTATTAGTGTTCTTTGTAGCCAAAGGAGCACTACTCAAAAAGAGTTGGCGGAAGCTATTGATAAAGATCAAACTACTGTTGTTAGAATGATACAGTCAATGGAGAGAAAAGGGATTGTAAGGAAGGCTTTGAATGACCAAGATAGGCGTTCACATAACCTTTTTTTAACTGAAAAAGGTGACGAGTTAAAGAAAACAATCTTGCCTGTAGTGAAAGACGCTCACCATTTCGTTACGAGTAATTTGAGCGAGGAAGAAATTAAAGTATTACAATCGTTATTAAACAAATTGTATGATACACGCTATTAATATTTGTTCCTTATTGATGCTATGCTATTCATAAGGAACAAACTTTGTTTTAGGTATTATATATGCTGTAGCATATAATTTTCATTTGGAAGAATGGGAAGATAACTTTATTTTGTATGATATCTGATTCAGGGTCACTTTTTTGCTTAGTACCAGTCAAATTTTTTTGTATTATACATGCTATAGCATGTAATTTCTAGCCCTTTAATATGGAAAAGGGTAATGTAAATTGAAGCGACTTCCATACGGGTAATCTCAGGAAATAGGGTAAAGGTAGTGACTACTACCTGAATAATACTGAGTTTTTATCAAATAATAAGAAAGGTGTGATTACTATTTTAATTTTCATCAATATTGTAAAAGTAGTGTTGTTTCTGTTCTTTTTAATGACAGGAACGAAAATTATATCCGGGAAAATGGCAGATGAATTCAAACGATTTGGTTTACCTTCGTTTTTTAATTTCTTAACTGGAGCTTTTGAGATTGTAGGAGCGATTGGAATGTTGATAGGAATTTGGATTCCGGTAGTAGCTTTATGGGCAGGATTGTTATTAGGCGGTACGATGCTTGCAGCCGCATTAACTCTAATTGTATTAGCGAGAGATCCCTTTAAGAAAGCAATACCTGCACTTGTTTTGTTTGTCCTTAGTTTAGGGGTAAGTTTGTATCATATTTTTTAAACATAACTGAAAACTATTAAACTTTCACTTTATGCGTTCAAGTTACTATCGTTTTGTGATTATGTTACAAATAGGGGGATTCTCCAATTAGTGCTTGAATAATAATAGCAATACGAATTTAGACATTACGATCATTCGGATCATAATCAGTAAAAGAATGGCAAGAATTTTATATTAAAAATAGGAGTGAGTGAAAATGGCATATTTATTACAAGTTGATTTTCCGTTTGAAGGTCCTTTTGGTGAAGAAATGGAAAAAGGATTTTGGGATTTAGCAAATAGTATTAACGAAGAAGAAGGATTCCACTGGAAAATATGGACTGAGAATGAAGAAACAAAAGAAGCTGGAGGCATTTATGTATTTGAAGAAAAACAAGATGCTGAAAAATACGCGGAAATGCACAAGAACAGACTTGAAGCAGCTGGTGTTAAAGATATTAGAGTAAGAATTTTTAACATCAATGAAAAGTTAACTAAGTTGAATCGTGGTTTTATTAAATAATTCCGACAGTCGGAGCAAGCGTAAAAAGGAGGGGGATAATCCCCTTCTTTTTTTAATTCTTAAATTGATGGTGAGGGGGCTCGTATAAAAAATAAACCTAGTGCTATCATGAGACATTTTTTATTTGAACGATCTACAAGACTTCCTGACCAAATATTAGTAAACAATGTTGATAAAGCCCTAATAATATATATATAAGAGACAGCAATTGCCGATTCTGTTATGTTAAGAACGATTAGGTTTAGAGCAATAATGTAGATTTTCGTTTTACTTTTATCTCAGCAAGTATAACACCGCTTAGAATAAGTAATGCTCCGATATACCCTTTGAGTGACAATACTTCGTTCATGAACAGGTATGCAAATAGTGCAGAAAATACAGGTTCTAATGAAAAAATGAGTCCTGTATGTGTCGGTGTTGTGTATTTCTGGGCCATCGCCTGAATGATGTAGGCAAAAGCACTGCAGAATATACTTAATACCAGTACAGCGATCCAACTTTCTTTAGTGGATGGAAGTTGCGGCTCTTCGAAAATCAGGGCAGAGAGTACGCCAAACCCTCCTGCAAATCCCAACTGAAGAATTCCAAGCTGCAATGTATTGGCCACTTTAGCCGCCCTTCCGGTGACAATAATATGAAAAGCATAAAAGAGAGCAGCGAGTATACAGAGTAAATCTCCAGAATTAAGTGTTAATTGATTATTCAAAGTCAGTAAACCAATTCCAGTCATTGCTACAAGGGAACTAATGATTAGTCTGTAGCTCAGTCGATCCTTAAACAGAACGATAGATAATAAAGGGATAAAGATTACGGTCAAACTGGCTAGAAAACCAGCATTTGAAGCTGATGTCGTTTTTAAACCTAAGATGACTGAAGCAGATACAACGAAAAGTAAAAATCCTAGAATAAAGCCGTATTTTAAGGTGACAAAATGAATTGAACGAAATTGTTTAAAAAAAACAGCAGCACAAACAAAAAAAGCAATACCAAAGCGTAATGCAACAAGAGAAAATGAAGGGACAGTTTCCAATCCGATTTTCATAAAAAGGTAGGAAGTACCCCAGGTCATTGTAACAAGTAAGATCATAAGATTAGCCTTTATTGGTTTCATTTTTAGTTCTCCTTTAAAATTTTTATGTACTTAGTTTAATTGTGATTCAAGTATTAGTAAAACGAATATATGTAATGATATACTTGAACAAAATTCATACATGAGAAAGTAGGAGAATCGATGAGTCTGACTAAGTTAGAAATCTTTCTGAAGACGGTTGAAATGGGGAACTTATCAAGAGCGGCCGAAGCAATGAACGTGACTCAGTCAGGTGTCAGCCATGCGATTAGAAGTCTTGAATTGGAGTATGGTTTTCAACTGTTATCCCGGAATAAAACGGGAGTTCGATTAACGGAAAATGGTGAGCGTGTTTTAACGCATGTTCGTGAAGTAGTAAATCATAATGAGCGATTGAAGCAAACTGTTGCAGAGATTAATGGGATAGTTGCAGGAACCTTGCGCATTGGAACCTTTACAAGCGTTTCTATTCACTGGTTGCCTGCAATCATTCATCGATTTCACTTGGAATATCCTCGAATTGAAATCAAATTAATGGAAGGTGATTACGGAATGATTGAAACGTGGATTCAACAAGGGGTGATTGACTTAGGTTTTATGTCACTACCATCGGCGGGCCATCTAGAATCTATTCCACTAAGAAAAGATCGAATGCTATGTGTCCTTCCTAAAAATCACTCATTAAGTAAACAATCTATAATTCAGTACGATCAGCTCGAGAAAGAGCCTTTTATTATGCCTGCTTCTTCATGTGGTTACGATGTTAGGAAAGTATTAGAAGCTGCTAGGATTCATCTCGATATCCAATTTGAAACCGGTGATGATCATGCGATTGTCGCGATGGTGGAGAACGGGCTGGGAATCAGTGTCATGTCTGAACTCGCATTACAAGGACAATGCGAAAATGTTACGGTTGTGGAATTGGAAGACAAACCTACACGATCGCTTGGGTTGTCACTTACTTCAATTAAACACGCATTACCAGCGACAAAACGTTTTATCGAACATACCCAAAAATGGCTGGATGGCGATTGAATATATAGGCAAGCAAAAGAAAATTAACATTTTATGATATTTAGTCCATATAGGGGTACCTTTTCAAAAGAAGAAATGAACGGGGAAAGAAAAGGACCAACTCATAGAAGATATTCACAAAAGCTCTCCAATTATAAGTATGTAGTTAGTGTATTCATCTTATAACGTATAAAAAGACACTATAGAAAGTGTCTTTTTATACGTTGACATACTATGAAAGAAAATGTAGTGATTAATAATAATTTGTTGGATGCTTCCTGGTTAATCCTAGTATATTAATATAGACAACCATAAATTAAATTTTAAATATACATAGATTTTTTTATATTTATATACATCGTTCGTCAACTTCTTTTCGTTTTGATAATTTGTTATTCTGATTTGTAATAACGATAATCAACTAGTAAGTTAGAATAAAGATTTAATACTTGCTAAGATTGTAAGTACTCCTACAATAATAACAAATACATTGCTCATTTTACCTCTATATTTAGCTAATACCGGTACTTTACGGATCGCATACATTGGTAATAGACATAAGATAGCAGCAACTAATGGACCGCTTAGAGCGTCAATGAGCCCAAGAATACTTGGATTTGCATAAGCAACATACCAGCATGTTAATACGACAAAAGTAAGAATTACTGTCTTAACTGTTTTTTCTTCTATATCTTTTCCACGTGTTTTACCAAATTTGATAATCATGTCACGCATTACTTCATATGATCCTATATAATGGCCAAGGAAAGACTTTGTTATAGCCATAAAAGCAATAATAGGAGCTGCAATCGTAATTACTGGCGAATTAAGTTCATTAGCGAGATAGGATAGGATTGATAAGTTCTGCTCTTTTGCCACTTTTAAATCATCTGGAGTCAAACTCAGTGCGCTGCTCCAAACGAAGAACATAACAACAACGAACGTCATGATATAACAAACTTTTTGTATTTGCGCACATTTAGCATCAGTTGCTTCTATTCCATACGTAGATCTTTGTTTTATCACAAAAGACGAAATCATTGGAGAATGGTTGAATGAAAACACTATGATAGGTAGTATCATCCATATCGTTCCAAAATAACCTGTTCCGGTTGAAGCAGTAGAGACATCTGAAAAACTAAGCATTGATGTGTTCCATTGAGGAATTAGAGATATTGCGATAAATAGTAGAGAAGCTATGAAAGGGTATACTAGCAAGCTCATAATTTTTACAGTGATATCTTGACCAAAATTTAGTATAGCGATAAGACCCAGTACTAAGACAAGCGATAAAATGGCTCTTGAGGGCTCTTTCATATGTAATTGATTCACAATAAAACTACTTGCAGTATTTGTAAGTGCAACTGAATACATCAAGACAATTGTATAAATTGAGACGAAGTATACGATGTTAAAAATAATACTCGCCTTATTTCCGAAATACTCTCTTATTGTTCCCGTAATTCCCTCATCGGCAGAATTGGAAGCATATATCATTTTAGCAAGCGCTCTATGTGAGTAATACATAACTGGATAGGCAAGTAATGTAATGAGTAATAATGATAATAAACCACCTGAACCTGCATTAATTGGTAAAAAGAGTACTCCTGCTCCAATCGCTGTCCCAAAAAGGCTCAATGCCCACGTAGTATCTTGCTTATGCCACTTTTTAGGATCCAAATATTTATCGTTTGTAATCACAGTATTTTCAGATTGCAATTCTATTTTTTTAGCAGTATTCCCATTCATATAATAAATCCTCCTTGTATCCTATTCTTAAGTCTTAGGAATATAAGTCGTTCTGGAAAATGAATCTCCTACAAGTTCCTCAAATCGTGTGTTCTTCTCTAATTGAATCTAAAACCTAATGTTTGTTAACGCTTTCAAAATATTTTGATTGTAGATGGGTATATTTAAGTGAATAAGGATTAAAAAATTGTAAGTATGTCCAGAATTCCCCCTAAAACTATTGCTTTTAATTCGTGAGACATCTGTCTTCCATCCCTTTATATCGTTTCAATAACCTCGTCAACATTGTAGACATTGCTAAGGCATAGCTAATGCGATGTCTTTTGCTACTAAAGAATTTTTAATGAATTTTCTTTTTGATTACACACCTTTCTGTGAGTGATTTTTTCATCTTGTCCAATTTTAGAAAGTTGATATTTTCTAAGGTGCTAATAGGTTATCCCTAGACGTCCCTATTATAGCTTGTATATTTATAAGTTGAATATTTTTGTATTTTAAGAAAAAATGAACAAACAGAATTTTGAATAGGTAATAAATTCAACATTACATGTAGTATTTGTGTCTAATGTTTGAAACTGTATTAGTTAGAGGGAAATCAGCAGTAATACAGGGGTTCTTACATTTTCACATTGTTTATATTGGTAATCTCTTGTTAAGATACCTATATTTCTCTTTTTTGAAATATCTTATTTTTAGCGTGAAAGCTGTTGTAATAAATAATACATATAGATGATAAGAACTTATGTTAGGACATGTATAGGTGAGATGTTGAATATTAAATAGTTAATTTGTATTTAAATTCATTTTTCAGAATAAATAAACTTTTATGTGAAGTCAAATTCCTATCAAATTAATACAGCTAAATGTTATTAAAATAAAAAATAATCAATTATAAAAGTAATTTTGAACGTAAGGAATTTGTAAGGAAGAGGTAAGAAAAAAGAGATTTTCATTGTGTAAGATGAAAATGTAAAGAAGAGTGAGAGGAGAAAAAATACTATATATTTCTATAAAAAAACAAATCAATTAATAAGACTTGTTTGGAGGAAAAGAGACATTACAAAAGTTAACATACATCTCAAAAAAAGGATAGACTATTTTTTAGGTCAGAAAGCCGTGTGATTCGTTCCAAACAGCAAATAACCATTTATACAATATGAATAGGGGAGAGGATTATTTTGATGAAAAAGCATCGTCAAATTACATGTACAGGTTTAGCCCTTTTAATAACTGGAGGTTCCCTGCTTTATACAACTCCAACCTCAAGTGTAAAAGCGGAGTCCATTCAAAATGTATCTAGTTCGTTACAAACAAGCACCCAAAGAGATCATAATTCCGTCAAAGAGGCAATGCGGGATACATTGAAACTAGGATATCCAGGGATACTTGCTAAAACTTCTGAGAGTGGAAAAACATGGAGTTATGCGGCTGGTGTAGCTGATCTGAGTACTAAGAAACCAATGAAAACAGATTTTCGTTTTCGAATTGGCAGCGTGACAAAGACGTTCACTGCAACAGTTATACTTCAATTAGCAGGAGAAAACCGCTTAAATCTAGACGATTCTATTGAAAAATGGATACCTGGTGTCATTCAAGGAAATGGATATGATGATAAACAGATTACTATCCGCCAATTATTGAACCACACAAGTGGTATCGCTAATTACACAAGGTCAAAGGATTTTAATATGATGGATACAAAAAAATCTTATACTGCTGAAGGATTAGTAAAGATGGGAATATCCATGCCTCCAGATTTTGCTCCAGGAAAGAGCTGGTCGTATTCAAATACAGGATATGTATTACTAGGAATTCTTATTGAAAAAGTAACTGGGAACAGCTATGCGGAAGAGATTGAAAATCGAATTATTGAACCACTTGAATTAGCGAATACATTCTTACCTGGAAATTCAAGCGTCATTCCAGGAACCAAGCATGCCCGTGGATATATCCAATTAGACGGAGCAAGTGAGCCGAAAGATGTTACTTATTATAACCCAAGTATGGGGAGCTCGGCCGGAGATATGATTTCTACAGCTGATGATTTAAACAAATTCTTTTCTTATTTACTTGGGGGCAAATTATTGAAAGAACAGCAACTAAAGCAAATGCTTACAACAGTCCCTACAGGAGTAGATGAGCTTGGTGATTCCGGGCTTGGAATTTTCAAAATGAAGCTTTCAAACGGTGAATCGATATGGGGGCATGGAGGAACCATTCCTGGTTTTTTAACTTTTGCTGGGGGCACACTTGGAGGCAAGCATACATTGGCCGTCAATTTAAACAGTATTAAAGCTGATAGTCCTGATCCTTTTAAAAATATTTTACTTGCTGAATTTAGCAAGTAGGTCAAAGAGGAGAACGGATAAATTTTATCATATTTTCATAGTGGAACAAACAAATGATGAAAACGGTCACTTATTTAAGGAGGTAATTCCGTGATGAAAAATAAGCTAACTGGTGTGTTAGCCACTGCATTAGCGGTAACTATGATTCTACCAACAGGAGTGAAAGCATTTTCTGAAAGTGAGACTACAGTTGTAACTGGTGAAGAAGTAGCTAGTCAGGAACTGAAGAAGATTTCAGCAGAGAAGGCGGAGCTACTTACAAAGTCTTATGAAGCGAATAGCGTGCAGTATGCGCTAATTGATAATGGAAAACTTATTTTGTCGGGTCAGGCTGGCAAGAATGATTTGGAAGGGGAAAAGCCGCTAACCAAAGATACTCAATATGGGATTGGTTCAGTCAGTAAAATGTATGCAACAGCGGCTGTAATGAAATTGGTCGATGAAGGAAAAGTCGATTTGGATGCTCCTGTTGTCCGCTATGTTCCTGATTTTAAGATGAAGGACGGTCGATACAAACGTATTACACCGCGTATGTTATTGAATCACTCCTCTGGATTGCAAGGTTCTACGTTAGGTAATGCATTTTTATTTAACGATAATGATACCTATGCCCATGATACCTTGTTACAGCAATTGTCAAATCAAAACTTGAAGGCGGACCCTGGTGCTTTCTCGGTATACTGTAACGATGGCTTTACGCTGGCCGAAATTTTGGTGGAAAGAGTTAGTGGTATGAGTTTTACTGAATTTCTACATCAAAACTTTACAGGACCTTTAAAGATGAATCATACGAAAACGCCGCAGGACAAATGGAGGGATGAAAATCGGGCTGGACTATATTTCCCGGCGTACCAAGGACAACTTCCAATTGAATCGGTGAATGTTATTGGTACGGGAGGCATATCTTCTACGGCAGAAGATATGGTGCGATTCTCACAACTATTTATGGGACAGGGAAAAGGAATCCTCTCTGATAAGGTAGTCAAGGCGATGGAGCAAGAGGAATATAAGAAAGGAATGTGGCCGGGGGCTGGCGAGAATATTTTTAACTATGGTCTTGGCTGGGATAGTGTGAAACTATACCCATTCAGTGAATATGGGATCAAAGCTTTGGCTAAGGGCGGCGATACGGCATTGCAACATGCTATATTAGTCGTGCTTCCGGAACAGAAAATAGCAGCGGCTGTATTGACATCTGGTGGACGGAGCTCTACAAATCAGCTAATGGCAACTGAATTGCTGCTCGCTACGCTTAAAGAAAAAGGTACGATTAAGGAAATCAAGCCGAACAAATCCTTTGGTAAGCCGGTCAAAGTCAAAATGCCTCAAGGCGTAGCAAAGAAAGCTGGATTTTATGGTAATAGCGAAACTCATTTCAAGATTGAAATTACGAAGAACGGTGAGCTATTCTTACCATCTAATCCAGAAGAAAAATATGTATATACTGCTGATGGAAGCTTTATTAATGAGGGGGGTACTTCCAAGTTCAACTTCGTAACCGAGAAGAATGGAAGAACTTATTTGAAGGAGAGCGCATATAAATCTCATCCAGGTTTAGGGCAAAGTGTGATGACCCACTATTTAGCTGAGAAACTAGAAGATAACGTGCTTTCGAAGAAAACCGCTGCTGCATGGGCAAAGAGGGAAGGTGTCAAGTTTTATCGTGTAAACGAGAAATTTAGTTCTATTCAATATCTTGTTCAGTCGAAACATCTTAGTACTCAAATTACTCGCAAGGAAGGCCCAGCAGGCTATTGGGATGGCAGAAAAATTACAGGTCCGAACACCGCGGTGCATCAGATCCAAGTACCCGTGATGAATGGTCGTGATACGACGGAAACGCATTTCTATACAGAAGGCGGCAATGAATATATGGAGATGGCTGGATTGTTATACGTAAGTGAATCTAATGTAAAACCAATTGATGTAGACCGATCATCTAAAGTTACGTTGGATGCAAATGGGTATGCGAAATGGTTTACAATTCCACAAGCGGCAACAGACAAAAGGATGACCGTGACGCTGCCATCAAATGGTTCATTTGCGGTGTATGATGAGAAGGGAGTTTGCGTCAACTTCACCATTGTGAGTGGCAATAACAAGGTGGAACTTCCGAAGAACGGAACAATCGTATTCGCTGGGGCACCGAAATCGGAATTTGCAATCTCGGTGAACTAGCTATAATTTAAGATGATCTTAAACAAAACCAGTACGGTACAGAAAAGATGTATTACTGGTTTTGTTTGTATTTATGCATTCTCAATGAAAAAACTTGAATAATATCACGCTCAAGCACTATAAAAACATCAAAACTAGAAAATTAGTATCTCTAGAAGATGTACAGTTCTATGGAGTTGAATAATTTTAACAGCGTAGAGAGATTAAATTTCTACTCTTTTTCTTCAATTAATAGAAATGTATGTACATACAAATTGTATTTTTATTCCATAACTTTTAAAATTTTGTTCACGATAGTTTGATATTGTAAAAAAAGAAAATATGTGGAACGACATCACTTTGTTTTTATACAGCTTTGTAATTAAACTATAGTATTGTATTTTTTCTTCAATATTGAAATTAGTAATAATAAAATGTATTATTGAAAAGCACAATTTATAATTCAAGTAATCAAGACTATGCGCTCATAATAATTTGAATATTCATAAATTATAATATTGTCTAAAAACGAGGTGATATTCATAGAAACAGTACATATTAAGTGGTATGGCATGTATAGTATAAATGACTTTTATAATAGGGAAGAAGCTTCTAAGAAGGGGATATTTGCAATCTCTAGAGTATATGCTAAGAATGTAACATTGCTCTATATAGGACAAACCAAAAGAAGCTTTATACAAAAGATAAGAGAACTTAATAAAGAGTGGACTTTTGATGAGAGCGAATTAAAGATTACATTAGGAATAATAGAATTTCCTAGTGGTGAAATTTACTCTGAAAAGAAGGTAAAAGAGATAAAATCTCTTTTGATTTTACGACATACCCCATTAGAAAACGAAACATCTTTATTATACTATAGAGGGAAATTTAACTTGAAAATTATAAATAAGGGAAGAAGAGGCTTAATTGTTAAAAAGCTTTCTACAGGAAATCTAATGTGGACGTAATTGGAATCACCTTTGAATAAAATTGAAGGTTTCTTAAGTGCAGAAGCTTATCAATTTTTAATGTATTAAACTATTTTGAATAACATATGTCAGATACTTGAAAAAACACAAATTATATTATGATATGAAATCCTGTATGGAAAGTGTAGTTTATTTCTATTGTTTAATAAAAATATTAAGAATTTTAGGGATAATACATAAAGAGTAGAGGAGAAAGTAAACACGGAGGTTTGAAGAATGGGACAAGTAAGCAGATTTCAAGAAAAACAACAGAATCGTCGTCAAAAGGCAATTTTTAATATTGCATTTACTTTGGTATTAGTGACAGTTGGTATAGTGACATACCAATTGTTTACCCCTTCTAATACATCAACGAAAGCAATTGCTCAAGAAAAGAAAGTAACAAAGATAGAAGAGAAGAAAACTGAAGATAAAGAAACAGCAAAGATAGAAGAGAAGAAAACCGAAGATAAAGAAACAGCAAAGATAGAAGAGAAGAAAACCGAAGATAAAGAAACAGCAAAGATAGAAGAGAAGAAAACTGAAGATAAAGAAATAGCCAAGATAGAAGAAAAGAAAACTGAAGATAAAGAAGCAGCACAGTTAGAAGGGAAACAAAAAGTAGAAAAATCGGTAAAAACGAACGGAAATGAAAATAAAGAGGAAGAAAAAACGGTATCTCAAGAAAAGGATCCTCAAACTAATCCTTCATGGAAGCCAATTGGTACAGAGCAAGGAGCGAAACCTGATATGAAATTTAAAGAAGGAACAGTAGATTGGAGTGAGATGAAAAAAGCAATCTCTTATGCTGTTGATGTTCCAGAGAGCCAATTGATTTTCGATTTTATTGGAAATAATGGTAATAATAAAGCCTACGGTAATGTACGAGATAAACAAAGTAATAAAAAATATAAGGTTAATATTGATTGGGTAGAGAATCAGGGGTGGAAACCAGTATCTGTACAAGTGGTAAAATAAATAGTAGAAATGTAATTATATGTTTAAAAGTTTACTCTTGTAAAACTCATAAAAGAGTTTGTTTCAATCAGGACCCTTTTGCTATGTTGACAGCATTAATTACTCAGGCTCAATTGTGAGATCCTGATGCAGACAAAGTTCGAAGTTTATTAAAATCTATCTAATTTAGTGCTTCGAAAGGTTCAAAATTGCATTTTTAAAGCATTAAATAATTAATGGTACCTTTTGAAATATTTTTGGTCTCATTTCATTAGAAACAATTCCGTCTATATAACTAAAAAATGTATTATGATATCTATTGAACATATGAATAGGATAACAATTACCTGCTGTTAGCAAGTTGCAGTATATCTAATGAAAAGATCACTTGTTTCTAAGACAAGTGATCTTTTTATATACATTTCCTTTGCTATTTTTGAAATTGAATAGATATTTCAATCTGTGTAATTACAATAGACTTGAATAAAATTAAAACTGCAACAAGGATAATACCGTCCATATTTGTAGTAAGAAATATATATATAATATCTTAATGCAAGGTTGGCCTATACTCTATGAAGATATTAAAAGATTATAGGAAACATTGAGAAACGGGAATTATTTTTATTACAATATTTATGCATATTTAGGTCTAAATAGCTGGGTATTAGCTAAGAAACTTGAGATATTAGACTCCTATTAAGTTAAAAATGGCCTTAAGTGTACTTCCCATAAAGAAAATTATATAAATAAGCTGTCCAGATGGACAGCTTATTTACATAATTCTTGTTATTGGAAGTCGTTTTGAAATTCTATATGTTTACTTTTTTCTTGTTCTTACGAATAAACCACAACACCACAGTTAAAAATAATAAAAAGCTCAGTAAAAAGAGCGGTATTTTTTGAATAAAGAAAAATCCTTTCCAAAAATCTAACCTAGTACTATCAGGAGAATCTGTTGCCATCCCACCTATAAAAAAAGACAACGGAATAGTAAGTATATTGATCCCTAAACCGATCATTACGAATGATAGATTTTTACTCCAGATTTTTGGTAATACAGCCATAATAAATAAAACTAATGCAGTACCAATTATAAGAAACAGTACTCCAAAATAAAATGCAAAATATAAAATAATTCCCATAATCCCCCTCCAAGACTTTAATTGTACCATCAATAAGGGCAATTTTGGATGAATATGATATTCGTATATAGTTAACACAACGCCCCATTATCGGTAGCAAATAATTTCATAGAATCCTTGTATGTACAGGGGTTCTTGTTTTTTTGTCTATGTATCTCTTATATAGGATTTTATAAATCATTGATGTAGCGGGGATATGAGGAATCCTCGCCTTTCTGTTTTTACATAAAATTTTGTATGAAAACAGTTGAGTTATAATGCTTTATGCTGAAAAATAAAAACTTTTCTTTGAATTTGAAAAAGAAGGTGTTACCTTGTCAAGTGTTGAAGAAAATTGAGATAGCAACTGTTGCTACAGATAGTGTAGCGGATACAGAACACGAACTTCATCATATGAGAGTCATCCGAGATCGGTACTTGAGTTAATCGTCAGCTGAGGTCTTTGGAATTGAACTGACAGGTAACTTTAACAAAATAAGGAGTACAATTAAACAGCCTAAAATATGCAAGTTTTTATGCGAAACTGCTTGCGTATTTTGGCTATTTTTGCATTCGTAAAAGATACTGCTATAAGTAAACAGCATTTTTAAATTGCCAAATACCCCCATGAGATCAATGGTATAAGTACCCAAAAAAACGATAATAAAAACTGTATTCATCAGTTTCTACTCCTTATGTGGATCATAGAGTTATTATCCCGTTTATTGTGGGCTGACTAAAGTTTCACTTTATCTCTCCGTCTCAAAAAACTCAATCCACTCTCCATCAGGGCCAGCGAAGAATATGTAACGTGTTCCATCTGGTAATGTTTCGATTTCTTCTCCTAGTAAGAAGGTTACTGCGTGTTTCTTTAGTCTTTCGATTTCATCCTCTAATGAATCCACTTTAAAGCAAATGTGATGTACTTTTCCTTCTGCCGGAAGGGAAGAGTTGTAGCCTTCAATTAATTCGAGTATCGTTTCTTTCGATTCTTCCACACCTAAAAAAGCGAGTTTTAAGTCTGGGTTTGGGTGCCCCATGCGTTTAAGGAGCTGTAAGCCGACTACTTCTTCATAAAATGAGATAGATGCTTCTAAGTTTGCAACCATAAGTCCAACGTGTTCTATTCTTCTGACTGGCATGTAGATTCCTTCTTTCTGAAAATTATATACAATATATTATTGAAAATTAAGAAAATAAGCAAGATAAAAACCTTACAAATTTTAGCGTGTTATATGGTATAGTGAGAAAGTATGTTTGGGGAGAAGGAAGGAGATTATACGATGAATACACCTACTCAAACTCCTTCATTATCGGAAACGATGAAAGAGTGGCATTATGCATTAGCGTATGAAATTAAACATTGGAAAACGATAGGTGGTAGTAAAATTTCTATCATGAACGGTCGTTTTTTATATACAGATTATGAAAGTACAGTATACGTATTTCAGCTTATTTCGGAAGTAAGCTTACCTGAAGGTTCACCGATTCGAATTGAGTTCGATGGTGAGGAAGCGACAGGGGAAGTGTTATCTGTACATGGATTAGAAATAGAGCTGAAATTAAATGATTATATACAAGGTGAAATAAGAGAAGCGGTTTTATACAGTGAACCGTGGCAATTGTTAGAGCAACTGCAAGAGCGATTGAAAGAAGCACGTAAAGATAAGCTAAAACGTAATCGTATAAAGCGTCTTGTTGATGGGACGAGCAGTCCGAAACATATTGAGAAGATGAAAAATCCGAAAAATGAACTGGCATATCGCGCGTTTTACAATCCGACAACGTACGTATGGGGACCACCTGGAACAGGGAAGTCTTACAATTTATCACGTATTATTTCGGCTCATTATCAAAAAGGAAAATCGGTACTTGTGTTAGCTCATAGTAATGCGGCAGTAGACGTATTAATGAGTGAAGTAACGAAGCAAATTGAGAAGAAAAAGAAATGGACGCCTGGTGAAATTGTTCGTTACGGTTATAGTCAACATGAACATATACGAAATCATGAAACGTTACTTGCGTCGAAGTTAGTTGAAACGACGAACGGATCTTGGGGTGAGGAAAGACTCTATTTAGAAGAAACACGCCAAGAGCTTCGTGAAAAAATCTTATCGTATGAAGCAACATCTGCTGATAAGAAGCGTATACAAGAGATTGAAAGTGACCTTCGAAAGCAAAAGGCTAAAATTAAAGAAGTAGAAAAAGAATACATTGAAAATGCGAAAGTAATCGGCGCAACTTTATCGAAATGTGCCATTGATTCACTTATTTATGAGCGTACATTTGATTTAGTTGTTGTAGATGAAGTGAGTATGGCATATGTTCCGCAAATTGCATTAGCTGCTTCACTTGGAAAACGTATCGTCGTTTGCGGTGACTTTTTACAGTTACCTCCAATTGCGATGGCAAATCATGAACTCGTTCGCAAATGGCTTGGGGAAGATATGTTTTACCATGCTGGGATTGTTGAGTCTGTTAATAAATCAGAAGCACATCCGAACCTATTTATGTTGCAGGAACAAAGACGTATGCATGCAGATATATCGAAGTTTACGAATTCGTTTATTTATAAAAATAGAGTATACGATCATCCGTCTGTTTCAGAGCGTAAAGAACTTGCGCAATTGCAGCCGTTCGCAAATGAAGCGAGTGTTTTATTTGATACGAGCCAAATGGGAGCTTTTTCGTTAAAAGATGCTGCTTCTGGTTCACGTTTTAACATTATGTCTGGTTTAGTAGCAATGCAAATGATGTTAATCGGATTGTTAGATGGTGTGCAATCCATTGGTGTTGTGACGCCTTACAGGGCGCAGTCACGCTTTTTATCGACGTGTATGAGAGAAATGTTGCAGAGAACGAAATATCAAAACATACCAGTTTTAGCGGCGACAGTTCATAAGTTCCAAGGTTCTGAAAGAGATATGATGATCTTTGATACGGTTGACAGTTATCCGCAAGAACGACCTGGCGTATTATTCTTTGATCACAAAAACCATCGCCTCGTCAATGTAGCAGTGACAAGGGCGAGAGGGAAGTTCATTCAATTATCAGATTGCCATTATATGCGTAAAAACCTTTCGAGAAAACAAGCGTTATCACAATTAACAGCTCATATAGAACGTCACGGAAATGTGTATGATCGCACGACATCAAGACAATTGTGGGAACGAAAAATATCGAAACGTTTACGCTGGTTTATGGAAATGAATCTTAAGGAAACGAAAGGGCTATTAAAAGATATTTTAGCAGCAAAACGAAAAATTATTATTTCACTTCCAAGTACAAAACAAGTGGATAAGCGAGTATGGCAAGCGTTAATGCGTACAAATGCGCAAATAACAGTGTATAGTGACGGACCAGTTCCACTGAAAAATGTAAAGTTACAAAGACAAAATAAAGCATTCCCGTTCCTAGTAATCGATGATGAAATCTTCTGGGCAGGCGCACCGCTTACATCTCAAATGATGTTTGAAGGTAGTACGGAATTTCCGTACGTATGTGCAAGACTGCAAGCACCTGAGACAATTGGTGTATTAAAAGGATTTTTAGATATTCGGTAAATTCGGATAGGAATTCCTTGACTTTTACTTGGAATGAACTTAGAATAAAAAATAATTTAATATAATTTTATGAAAATTCTTATCACGAGAGGTGGAGGGACTGGCCCTATGATACCTCGGCAGCGGATTCGTTATGAATACTGTGCCAATTCCAGCAAGGTAACTTGAAAGATAAGAAAGAAGCTCATTTTGACTGTATATACAGAAGCCTCTTTCTATCTTTTAGAAAGAGGCTTTTTTACGTGAAAATAAAAGGAGGAAGAACAATGGGAGCGACAAGAGTAGCGTCACAAAGAAAAACAATTGAAGAGAGTATCGAAAGAAATAAGGAAAAGTACATAGAAACAAGTCATGATATTCATGCGAATCCGGAGATTGGAAACCAAGAGTTTTACGCATCAAGAACGTTAAGTTTATTACTAGGTAGTGCAGGGTTTCAGTTGCAGCACAATATAGCTGGACATGAAACGGGATTTATCGCGCGAAAAAGCTCTGGAAAACAAGGACCGGCAATTGCATTTTTAGCGGAGTACGACGCTTTACCAGGACTCGGTCATGCGTGTGGTCACAATTTAATCGGCACAATTAGTGTTGCAGCAGCAATCGCATTATCAGAAACACTTGAAGAAATTGGCGGAGAAGTTGTCGTGTTTGGTACGCCAGCAGAAGAAGGAGGGCCAAATGGTAGCGCGAAATCAAGTTATGTAAAGGCAGGTTTATTTAAAGACATTGATGCGGCGCTTATGATTCATCCGAGCGGAAAAACAGCGACAACGAGTCCTTCACTAGCAGTCGATCCACTTGATTTTCATTTTTACGGAAAAACAGCTCACGCTGCAGCTTCGCCAGAAGAAGGGATTAACGCATTAGATGCGATTATTCAGCTCTATAACGGTATTAATGCACTTCGCCAACAACTTCCGTCAGACGTGAGAATTCATGGCGTCATTACAGAAGGAGGAAAAGCACCTAACATTATTCCTGACTACGCTGCAGCAAGGTTCTTCATCCGTGCAGCAACGCGAAAAAGATGTGCAAAAGTAACAGAAAAAGTAAAAAATATTGCTGAGGGAGCAGCGTTAGCAACAGGTGCAAAAGTAAAAATCCATCAATTCCAAAATGAAATCGATGAATTACTCGTAACAAAAACATATAACGATATTGTAGCGGAAGAACTAGAACTATTAGGTGAAGATGTAAATCGTAAAGAAAGAGTAGGAATCGGTTCAACCGACGCAGGAAACGTAAGTCAAGTCGTACCGACAATTCATCCGTACATTAAAATCGGACCAGATGATTTAATTGCACATACAAATGAATTTAGAGAAGCAGCACGTTCAGAACTTGGAGATAAAGCATTAATTACATCGGCAAAAGCATTAGCAAATACGGCGTATCGATTAATTACGGAAGAAGGGTTGTTAGAGAAGGTGAAGGAGGAGTTTAGAGAGGCGCAGAGGAATCAAGGGTAAGGGGATTAAGGTACTTTTTTCGAATAGCAATCTAAATAATAAGTAGAGATATAAAAAAGAACATTGAAAATCAATGTTCTTTTTTTGTTACTAATCATTAATTTTGTTGGATTTTCTCATAAAGGAAAAGCTTTTACTGTTAGCGGAGGATAATACGTATCCTTTATTAGAATGACAATTTCTCCTCAAACTCACTCTTTAAAACAATTAAAGGAGATGACAAGCCAAATTGCATTAAAGAGTCTAAAAATGTAGCGAGAGAATCCATCGAATCGCTCATGACCTTCATCATATAATTAAATTCCCCACTAATTCGAAATAAATCTGTTACTTCAGGAGCTGCATTACAATACTGGATAAAATCAGAGCATTGGCTCGTTTTAAACATGATGAATGCTTGAATGTTTTTATTAATTTTTGCAGGCTCAAATTTCGTTCGATAAGCCGCTATAACTCCTTGATCTTCAAGCTTGTTAATACGTTCTTTTACAGCAGGTTGCGTCATGGATATAATTCGTCCTATTTCTGAAACAGAAATTCTCGCATTTTCATACAACAAGTTCATAATTTTATGATCGATTTCATCCAGTTTTACGGCGTTTTGCATTGTGTAGCCTCCTTATTTTTGTTTTCTAAAGTAAATTACGAATTATAACTATAATATCATAAGCGAATAGACTAAATTACCTATAAATCTATATTTAAAATGATTGGTGTTTACATGAAAATATAAGTATAGGTTTTTATCAAACGGAAATTTAGGAAGGATGGAAAAAATGAAGAATCTTGATGGGAAAGTAGCGTTAGTAACAGGAGCGAGTCGCGGAATTGGCCGTGCGATTGCGATGAGATTGGCAAACGACGGTGCATTAGTTGCGATTCACTACGGTCGAAATAAGGCAGCTGCAGATGAAACGATTAGTGAGATTGAATCTAATGGAGGAAAAGCGTTCTTAATTGAAGCTGAACTCAATTCAATTGATGGTGTCAAAAAGCTAGTAGAACAGCTAAAGCATGAATTACAAATAAAAGTTGGTACATCAGAGATTGATATTTTAGTAAACAATGCAGGGATAGGTACACAAGGAACGATTGAAAATACGACAGAAGAAGTTTTTGATGAAATCATGTCTGTAAATATGAAAGCACCATTCTTTTTAATCCAGCAAACATTACCATTAATACTAGCAGAGGGTCGCATTATTAACATTTCATCAGCTGAAGTAAGGCTTGGTTTTACAGGCTCAATTGCATACGGCTTAAGTAAAGGTGCGCTTAATACGATGACACTGCCTCTAGCTAAACATCTTGGAGAAAGAGGTATAACAGTGAATACAATTATGCCTGGATATACGAAGACAGATATCAATGCAAAATTGCTAGATAATCCGGAAATACGAAATTTTGCTACGAATTCATCTGTGTTCGGGCGAATAGGGCAAGTTGAAGATATTGCAGATGCAGTAGCATTCCTTGCTTCTTCTGATAGCCGCTGGGTAACAGGGCAGATTATAGATGTCTCTGGAGGGTTTTGTTTATAGGGACACTACTCCATAACCAGCAAGCTAATCAAGTAAATTACTAGTTATGAAACGATCCTTGTTTCATAACTAGTAATCTATAGAAAGGTAGGGATGATAAAGAAGTCTATTAAAACGTGATTTTTTCGCTAGGCAATTTGAATAAGGGGGCTATTTTTCATTATTCGTAATCTAAAATAATCAAATTTTATTTTACAGTAACAATAAAACAAAATTATTGACCGTATGGTACAAAAAGGGTATTCTATTCATGTTATCTTTAAAATGAGAGGAGGATACGATTGAATAAACGTGGCAGACCTCGAGAGTTTGATTATTCCTCAATTCTAGATGTTGCAATGAAAACATTTTGGTTAAGAGGATATGAAGGATGTTCTACACAAGATTTATGCAGTGATACAGGACTTGGAAAAGGAAGTTTATACAATACTTTCGGTAGTAAACATGAACTGTATGAACAAGTATTAGAACGCTACCATGAAATTGGGATTAGGGAACAAAAGAAATTGTTACATACTCCAATTCCAGTTAAAGAACGATTAAGTAATTTTTTTGAATGGGCATTGAAAGAAGACTTTGAGAATATGGATCAAAAAGGATGTTTATTGATTAATGCCAGTATAGAACGTGCTAAAAACGATTTAATGGTACAAGAAATTTTCTCGAAGCATGTTGAACTTCTTAAACAAGCTATTGAAACAGTGATGGAAGAAGGATTGCAAACAGGTGAAATTTCAAAGAAGCAATCAGCTGAGGAATTAGCTAGTCTGCTTTTAAGCAGTTATTACGGATTCCGTGTTCTTAATGTATCGATGCAAAATCGGATGTTGTCTGAACAAGTTATCAAAGGAACAATAGAGTCTATTTGTGGCGCTTAGTGCGCTCTTTTTTTGCACTATTTTTGTACCGATCATTACAATAATGAATAAGGAGTGTTTTTATGCCATCGATTATTTATTTATTAGCTTTAGCAATCTTTTGTATGACTACATCAGAATTTATGGTTGCAGGTATGATGAATGAACTTGCTCTTGCATTTCAGGTTCCTGTATCATCTATTGGGTATTTAATTTCAGCTTATGCAGGAGCAATGGTAATAGGAGGCCCCATTTTAACTGCAATCCTCTTACGAATGCGCAGCAAACAAGCATTATTGTTTTTAATGTTCGTATTTTTAATTGGTCAATCGCTCGGAGCTATTGCTTGGAACTATGATATTATGATGATTTCACGTATTATAACTGGTATTGCTTCAGCTTCAGCTTTTGGAGTTGCGATTTCCTTTTCTGCAACATTGGTTCACTCTGATTCAAGGGGAAAAGCTGCATCAATTGTACTTTCAGGTTTAATGTTCGCAACTGTATTAGGCTTACCTATAACAACCGTTATTTCGCAATATTTTGGCTGGCGTATTAGTTTTGGGGTTGTTTCTATTCTTGTGCTAGTATCAGGGATTATGATTCAAAGGTTGTTACCATCATCTTCAAATAAAGAGCAATTAAATTGGAAAGATGAACTTCTGCGATTTAAGAATATTCATCTTTGGTCAGCGTACGTAACAAGTATGTTCATTATTGGTGGTACGTTTGCAGCATTTAGTTATTTCACTCCAATCTTTACAAATGTCACAGGCTTTTCAAGTGCAAGTATTCCATATTTACTTGCTCTCTATGGTAGTGCGACGGTAATTGGGAATATAATAATTGGCAAGTTCGCTGATAAATTTACAATGAAAATACTTATGGGTGGATTAATTATATTAATCATAGCGTTGTCTTTATTTGCTTTAAGTGCAGAGAATAAATACATTGCAGTGATTTCTACGATTTTTATTGGTTTAACTGGTGTAGCATTGAATCCAGCTATGGTTGCGAGGGTGATGAAGACAGCTAGTAATGGCATAATGATAAATACCGTTCATAGTTCTTTTATTACGCTAGGTATTGTTATTGGTTCGTCACTAGGTGGTCTTGGAATCGGTAAAGGATATGGTTTTGTATCTCCGCTATGGATTGGAGCTTGTTTAGCTATCCTTGGGGTAATTTCGTTATTCCCATATTTACATAAAAGAAAGGCAGATTAAGATGTTTAAAATTTCTTTATATGAGGTACCGCCACATCACCATCAAGCTAATACTTTCATATATCCCTAAATTAAAAAATTCTTTTTCTACAGATAGCTATTCTGAGAAACCGCTCATTTTTTCGTTTTGGGGGCATTTCTTTTTCTTAAGTTAATGGACATGTATGGTGACCTCTATTAGTCGATAGTGAATTAACAATTTCGGGGTTCAGTTCAACTTTATTCAAAATAAGATTTTTTTTGCAGTAAAATCAATGTTAGTGGAACTTTTTTAATCAAACTTTTTTTAAAATTAACATAAATACTTGCAATATTTAAATTAGTACTATATAGTTCTAGTTATGACAAAGGTAAAATTAATGAATCAAAAACGTGTGATTGAAGTAGCTGCAACATTATTTTTAGAAAAAGGATTTGCTTATACAAGTATGGATGAATTAGTACGTGTAAGCAAAGTTTCAAAGTCTAATGTGTATTATCATTTTTCTAATAAGGAACAATTATTAGAAGGGGTCGTTGATTATTGGATTGAAATGTATCAATCTGCAATTGATGACGTACTTTCTCAGAACCAATTTTTAGTTGAAGATCGTATCCAACTGTTTTTAAAGCAATTATCACAAGGAGTTCAGTCGAGAGAGTATAAGGGGAGCTGTCCATTTATTACTCTTTATATTCAAAGTCCTACACAGGCCACGCAAATAAAAGAAAAAATAGGTCTTTTTTTTACAGGATTACAAGAGAAAGTTTCTCTATTACTCAAACAAGGGGTAGAGAATGGAGAATTCAGAAATACGATTCATATTGATGAGGTTGCATCACTTTTTATTACAAATCTTGAAGGAGCGTTATTTATTTCAGAAACATTGAAAGATGCAACTGTAATTACGAAAACAGCAGATCATTTTTTAAAATTGCTTCGATAAAAGAAGCATTTTTTTTACATCAAATTAGTACTAATCAGTACTAAAAGGGGGATTTTATATGAGAACAGTATTTTTAACTGGTGGAACAGGCTTTATTGGAAAGCAATTAGTAAAAGAATTAGCCAAAGAGGATGTTAAAATTCTTCTTTTAGTAAGGTCGAAAAGTAAAGCAATACGCCTTTTTCAAGAAAGAGGCATCTTAAAAAAGGAAGCTATGCACTTTATTGAAGGTGATTTGACGAAAATAGATTTAGGTCTAAGTGCTGAAGATAAGGAGAGGGTATTGAAAACGGATGTGATTATTCACGCAGGAGGCCCCATGGATATTCAAGCGACAAGTAAAGAGGCAGCTTCCATATTTTTGAATGGCGCCAAACATATTAGTGAATTAGCTAAAAGTATTCATCAATTGAAGGGCTTGCAACAATTTATTCATGTTGTAGGTTATATGAGTCCCTTTGATGATAAAAATAGTAAGATTGCAATTGATGTGTTTAAAGAAGGAAACAATTATTTGAAAATAAAAAATCCATATGAGAGAACAAAATTTTTAGCAGATCTCTATATCCGTCAGCAGGCATCAGCAGTAGATTATCCGCTTTCTGTAATTAATCCGCCAACTGTAGTCGGTAGTAGTAAAACAGGGAGTACAGAGCAGATAGCAGGATTAGGTTTGCTTGTGATGAGTATGCGAAGGGGGCTCATGCCAGTGATTCCTGGAGGTAAGGGATATAGGTTACCACTTATTTCAAACGATGAGCTTGCGAAGTTTATTGTGCAGGTTTTCAGATTGGAGCAACCGACTATTCAAACATATACACTTGTTGAAGACAAACAGCACGATCAGAACATTGCTGAGTTATTAAGTATTATGTCAGAAAGTATGAATATGAGGGCACCAAAAATCTCTGTCCCAATGCCACTTATGAAAGCAATTATGAATAGTGGAGTAAGTAAAATAACAAAAATTCCTTCTGATGGACTGAATTTTATTACAAAACAAAAATTTTCAAATGTTTCAGCGAAAAAAATTATGGGAGGAGATTGGTTTAAGGAGACGAGTGTAATGAAATTTTTCCCTGCCGTAGTAGCTGATCTGGATTATCGAATGATATATCAAAATGGCCAGCATAATCATTTATTTAAACGAACATTATGCGATAACACTACCCTTTACCAATTACAAGGAGAGGGTAAACCGTTTATTTTATTACATGGTTTATTGAGTGATGGAGAAGATTTATTTCCTTTAGCACAAGAGCTTCATGAAAAAACTGGTCAACCTGTATGGATCTTGGATCTTCCAGGTTTGGGACGTTCTCCTTTTAAACGAGAGAAAAATCTTCTAGATATCTATTTGAATGTAGTGAAAAAGTTATTGGAGAAAGCTACGAATGGTGCACATCTAATTGGTCATTCATTCGGTGCGTTTATTCTTCTGGAAGCATTGGTACAAGAGTACATAGATAAGAAGTATTCAATCACTTTACTTCAGCCACCTGTTGTTAAAAAAAATGCTAAATCGCTAAATGTTCCTCAATTTATGAACAAATGGACATTAAAATTAGCAACTACTAATTTGATAGGGCATTATTTATTAAGTAATGGTTTGTTTGAAAGTACGGAGAGCATCCCTGAGCATTATATTGAAAAAATAAGTAACAGTTTTACTTCTCCTAGAATTTTAAATACTACGGTTCAGCTTAACAGTTTACTCCTGAAAAACGATCAAGGTGATTTCAATGAAGTAACAACGTATAATCTTCACATTATTTGGGGGGAGTATGACAGAGCCTATTCTGCTCCATCGCACCTTGGTAAGGTTGATTTTGTTCCATATGGCCATCATTTTCCTCTTAGCCATCCGAGTGAAACGGCAACATTAGTAATAAAAAATAGTAATACTAGCAGATGAGAGTGTGGGATAAATAAAAAGTGTGTAGTAAAATCGTTGTGTCTTTGGAATAAAATCGTACTGTTTGGGGTCCCGCCCCATCGCTATCAACTTAAGAATTAATTGTTCCCAAAAACGAAAAAAAGAAACATAGAAGCGAAAAAAACCTGTTTTTCTTTTTGATAAATATATTTATTGGAAAATACTTTGAACTTTCGGGTACAGATGCTCCTTCTATCCTATTATAGAAGCTATTTTGAACGTAAGTAATTTGTAAGGAATAGGTAAGAAAAAAGAGATTTTCATTGTGTAGGATAAAAATATAAGGCGGTGTGAAAGGCGGAACAGATATGACTTATATATGAAAAAACAAACCAGTAATAAGAGTGTTTCAAAGAAAAGAAGTAATTTCTGGGGTTAACATACATGTGGAAGAAAAGGGATTTACCGTTTGTTAAGACAGAATAGCCTTTGTAAAAATAATAATTATGAATATAATTACGAATTTAATTCTGACTTTTTTGTCATTGTTGGAGATGATAGCTGTGTGATTAATACGAAACAGCAAGCAACTAATTTTACAATTTAAATAAAGGAGAGGATGCTTTATGAAAACATGCAGTAAAATTACATGTGCAAGTCTATTACTTTTAATAGCTGGAAGTTCCCTGTTATATATAACACCAGCCTCAATTGTAAAAGCAGAACCCACGCAAAATGTATCTAGTTCGTTACAAACAAGTAATCAAAGCGATCGTACTTCCGTTAAGAAAGCAATACGGGATTCACTCCAACTTGGATACCCTGGAATACTAGCTCAAATTTCTAAGGGTGGCAAAAATTGGAGCTATGCCGCCGGGATAGCGGATCTGAGAACCAAGAAGCCGATGAAAACAGATTTTCGCTTTCGCATTGGCAGTACGACGAAGACATTCATTGCAACAGTGCTACTTCAATTGGCTGGAGAGAACCGCTTGAATTTAGATGACTCCATCGAAAAATGGTTGCCTGGGGTCATTCAAGGAAACGGATATGATGGTAACCAGATTACGATCCGGCAGTTATTGAATCATATAAGTGGGATTGCTGAATACTTAAAGTCAAAAGACTATGATATTATGGATACAAAAAAATTGTATACGGCTGAAGAATTAGTAAAGATGGGAATTTCTCTTCCACCAGACTTTGCTCCAGGTAAGGGCTGGTCTTATTCAAACACAGGATACGTAATACTGGGTATCCTTATTGAAAAAGTAACTGGAAACAGCTATGCGGAAGAGGTTGAAAATCGGATTGTTGAGCCGCTCGAATTGTCGAATACATTCCTACCTGGTAATTCAACTGTTATTCCAGGTACCAATCATGCCCGTGGATATGAAAGATATGACGGAGAAAGTGAGCTAAAAGACGTTACTTATTCATACCCAGGTAGCTCGGATGGAGATATGATTTCTACTGCTGACGATTTAAACAAATTCTTCTCTTACTTACTCAGTGGCAAATTAATGAAGGAACAGCAACTAAAACAAATGCTTACTACAGTTCCTACAGGAATTGCTGAAATCGGCAGATATGGTCTTGGAATCTATGAAACTAAACTTCCAAACGGTGTCTCGATATGGGGACACGCAGGTGCCTCTCCAGGGTTTTCTACTTTTGCTGGAGGCACACTTGGAGGCAAGCATACATTGGCCATCAATTTGAATGGCCATAAAACTAGTTATAGTCCTTCTGATCCTTTTAAAAATATTTTACTTGCTGAATTTAGCAAGTAGGTAAAAAGGAAAAACAGATAAACCTTCCCATAGTTTTTATAGTTAGAAATATATATTTCTGGTTCGAAAAACTTATTCTAAAAAATTTTGGGGGATTTTGGAATTACGGGGGCAAGCCAATGTTATTAAGCTAATAAAACAAAATACTCCCTAAAATAAAAAAATACGCTATTCTTTCTGTAGAATCAGAGAAAAGGATGGCGTATTTTTAAACTTGGGGTTAAAGAAAGTTCTTAAGTTGATGGACATGTGGCGGTACCCCATCACCATCAAGTTAAAATTTTATAATGCTCTAAAACGAAAAATTTGAGTCTTTTATAGCAATGAAGTTCATTTTATCGTTTTGGGGCAATCTGATCTGGTGGTACGCCTTATAGATATTTTTACGTTTTTAATTTTTGTATTGACCTTAAAGTTACTTTAAGGTTTATGCTAAAGACAATTACATAAAAAAGCTTTTTTTATGTCTATATATAATTAATCATAAGGTGAGGAAAGTCATATGGGTATATACAATAGGAGAAATTTGGCTTTAGTTTTAGCATTATTTAATGTATTTATTGTATTTTTAGGAATTGGTCTTGTAGTTCCTGTAATGCCATCTTATATGAGGGTATTACATTTAGGCACTGACACTATGGGATATTTAATTGCTATGTTTGCATTTTTTCAACTATTAACATCTCCTATTTCCGGAATATGGGTAGATATATTTGGTCGAAAAAAAATGATTATAGCAGGGTTAATTCTATTTTCCTTTTCTGAATTTTTATTTGGAGTTGGAAATCAAATATGGGTATTATTTCTTTCTAGAGCACTAGGAGGCGTTAGTGCTGCATGTATGATGCCGGCAGTCACTGCTTTTATAGCTGATACAACATCATTAGAAAACAGAGCAAAAGCATTAGGGTATTTATCGGCAGCTATTAGTACAGGATTCATTATTGGACCTGGTATTGGTGGTTTTATATCTGATTTTGGCATACGTGCACCGTTTTTTTTTGCAGCAGTAATTTCTGGTATCGCTGCGTGTTTTTCAGTATTCATTTTGAAAGAACCTGTATCTAAAGAACAACGAATTAAAATGCAAGATAACAAAATACAAGTTAGTTTTTTAAAAGAAATGAAACAATCTTTTCACCCTTTATATTTTATCCCACTATTACTTGTTTTTATTTTAGGATGTGGTTTATCAGCTTATGAACATATGTTTAGCTTTGTTGTTGATAAAAAGTTTGGTTTTACACCTAAAGATATATCAATAATTATTTCAGTAAGTGCCATATTAGGAGTAATAGCACAAATCATGTTTTTTGAAAAATTAGTAAAAAAATTTGGTGAAAAAGGAATCATTAAATATAGCTTATTCATAGCCGCTATAATTATAGTTGTATCTACATTTGTCGGTAATTATTGGATGGTCGCGATTTTAACGTTTATCATCTTTTTGGCATTTGATTTACTTCGACCAGCAATTACAACATTACTTTCTAAAATAGCTGGAGAAAATCAAGGATTTATCGGAGGGATGAATTCTACTTATACAAGTCTCGGGAATATAATAGGGCCAGCAACGGGAGGCATTTTACTTAATGTAAATGTAAATCTACCATATATCTTTGCAGGATTAATTCTTGCTATTGGATTTGGCATAACTGTATACTGGTCCAAATATATAACAAAAAACAACAAAGATACATTTCCAATGCAATCCTAATCTTATTGACAGGTTTCTATTTAAACCCAAACCAGAAAGCTTACGTTTTTATTTAATAAATCCCTTAAGTTGATGGGCATGGGGTACCGCCAACGAGAAGCGAATTTTGCACGCTAAGCAAAACAATAAGCTGTCCACATGGACAGCTTATTTACATTATTCTCGTTATTGGAAGTTATTTTTAACTTTTCCTGATCCGAAAGAGTCAATCTTTGTTTTGTTCTTCTAATAGTTGAATAACCGTATCTAATTTTTGTTCAACTGAATCTTGCTTTTTGCGATTGTTAGTATGCCGAATTATACGTATAATTCCCCCGAACACTGCACCGATGATTACTAAAATAATAGCAACTCCTATGTAATAAATAGAGTGTTCTAAAGGTATTATTTAGAATCTCCTTTTTTCCTATTTTACGATTTGAAAGAATTGATATATTGTTTGATTTTGGTTAATATAATACCCTAATTTTTATAAGTTAATATATGTATTATTTTATAAAAAAACTCATCAGGATTTATTTTGATGAGTTTTTTGTTTATATAATTTATCAATAATTATTCTTTTTTCTCCGGCTGATAGGAAAGAATAACGACACCTGAACTGGTCGTTCTTGTTTCTATAAGTTTTAATGCTTTTGTATTGTCCTGGTCTTTAAAGAGACGCTTTCCGCTTCCCACGATAACAGGATTGACCATAAAATGATATTCATCAATGAGGTCGTGTTGCATCAATGTTTGTATAAGCTCACCACTACCATAAATTAAAAGGTTCTGACCGGGCTGTTCCTTCAGTTTTGATATTTCTTCGACAATATTACCCTTGATAAGATTTGCATTCCATTCGGTTTTTTCCAAAGTTGTTGAAGCAACAAATTTAGGCATGCTGTTCATCTTATCAGCAAAACCTTCTTCATCAGTCATAGAAGGCCAGGCAGCTGCAAAACCTTGATAGGTTACTCGCCCTAGTAGAAGCGCTTCACTTTCAAACAGTAAATCGGATTGAAACTTTGCTACTTCTTCATTGAAATATGGAGCAGTCCAAGCTGGTTCCTCCATGACACCATCTAGTGAGAGGTACATCGATACAATTATTTGTCCCATTTTGTTCTCCTTTAGTTTAAAATTGAGATTTTTACATATTGGTAACACAATTATTAATTCTTCAGCTAGAAAAATTCTCCTTTTTAATAGTTTCGACAAAATGTATTTATGTATGTTTCGGAATAATCCAATGTATATTAATACCTTTGAAATATTGTATAACAGATAATTTTTATGCATTATTGATTAGCATTGCTTATTGTATTAACGAATCAGGATAGTGTGGCGACTGATCAACTAAATAGTTGCTTATCCTCAATTATTAGAAGGAAAGTTCTATCATTTCGCGAATTTATTAGACGTAGACGAGTGCTATAATTTTCTATATATACATAAAGAGGTGACTACGCATGAATCAAAGACCGTCAGAAGAAGAATACGCTGGGAGCTCCGGCGAATATATCCGTTTGGTGCCAGACGGTAACATCATAGACATTCTGCTCGCTCAGGAAAAGCAAATGACCGAGCTCCTGGCATCGTTGACCGAAAGCCAGGCTGCGTATCGGTATGCGGAAGGAAAATGGACGCTGAAAGAAGTCGTGGGTCACATCGCAGACGCGGAACGCGTCATGACCTACCGCCTGCTCCGGTTTGCGAGAGGGGACCAGACGCCGCTGACCGGTTTCGATCAGGAATTGTTCATACCTCCTTTCGGAAGCTGGACAACCGCGCAATTGGCCGAAGACTACCGGGCCGTACGGCAATCAACGATCACATTGCTGCGCGGACTACCGGCGGAGGCGTGGACCCGTAAGGGCACAGCCAACAACCTAAGCATTACGGCGCGCGCCCTCGCGTACGGCATCGCAGGACACGAACTTCATCACATGGGAGTCATCCGAAACCGGTACTTGAGTTAATCATCGGCTGAGGCCTTTTGAATGGAACTAACGGGTAAATTTAATAAAATAAGGAATACAATTAAATAGCCTAAAATATGCAAGTTTTTATGCATAACTGCTTGTGTATTAAGGAGTAAATCCAAACGCAATTAAAGCAATGAATGAAGTAAATATCGACATAACAAATCAAACATCAGATATAATTGATGCAAACATTTTAAATAGTGCTGATTTAGTCGTTACGCTTTGTAGTCATGCGGATGCTGTATGCCCATCTACTCCGCCGCATGTGAATCGTATTCACTGGGGATTTGATGATCCAGCAGGAAAAGAATGGTCTGAATTTCAACGTGTTCGCGATGAAATTGGTGAACGTATAAAGCGATTTTCTGAAACAGGGGAATAAATAAAGGAAAGAGTCAATCTTCTATTGTGTTGGAGATTGGCTCTTTTTTATTATGTATTTCATTTACTTATCGCATCGCTTTAAAACCACTCTTAGGAATAATACAGAATATTATGTGAATATGGTGAAGTTTCATTTTATAATTTTTACTTTATTAAAAGTTGATTTGTTAGAAAGGATAATCATTTATTGCTATAATGAATGGATGCATGGCAGGAAATAGATAGAAAGATACTGCTAGTAATTTATACTTAAAATGTAGGGAGATTGAACAGAGTTATGGGGACAGAAAAAGAAATTAGTTCCGCTAAATTAATATGGAAGATGACGCGCCCGCATACATTAACGGCGACGTTTTCTCCTGTAATTTTAGGGACAGTGGCATCACTTTATGTTGCCAAAATTGATTGGCTTTTATTTATTGCGATGATGCTTGCATGTTTAGCGCTGCAAATAGCAACGAACTTATTTAATGAGTACTATGATTTTAAACGTGGATTAGACACTGCTGAATCTGTTGGCATCGGTGGCGGAATTGTCCGTCATGGATTGAAGCCAAAAAATGTGTTAACAGTTGCGCTTTTATTATATGTCGTAGCAGCAATTATTGGAGTTTATATTTGTATGAATAGCAGCTGGTGGTTAGTCGTCATCGGTTTAATTGGAATGGCGGTTGGCTATTTATATACAGGCGGTCCATTACCAATTGCGTACACCCCGTTTGGAGAATTAGTTTCTGGATTGTTAATGGGAACATGTTTTGTACTCATTGCTTTCTTTATTCAAACGAATACTGTAACGATTGAAAGTGTATTGATTTCCATTCCAATTGGAATTTTAGTAGGTGCAATCAATATGTCGAATAACATCCGAGATATCGAAGAAGATATTAAAGGTGGAAGAAAGACATTAGTAATCCTCCTTGGGAGAGAAAAAGCTGTGGTCACACTAGCGGTAGCCTTTTTCATTGCGTATTTATGGATTGCCGTAATTGTATTAATGGGTTATATAAGCCCTTGGGCATTAGTTATGTTCCTAGGTTTGAGAAAGCCAATTTCTGCGATTCAAAGTTTCCAAAAAGGGGCAAAGGATCCTGGATATATGCGCATCGCAATGAAATCAACAGCGATGACAAATACGATTTTCGGCTTCTTGTTGTCAGCAGGATTATTAATTAGTTACTTGTTTTAAATGAAAAATATTGTTAAGTAACTTAACCCCAGTTTCTCAATTTTAATATAGAGAGATTGGGGTTTTTATTTTGACTAAGTTTAACGTTAAGAGTCGAAATGCAAATACCAATAAATTGCAACTTCATCATTTTCAATATCCAAACCTTTATAAACAAGAAAATCAAACCCACCAATTACAAATCCGCATTTTTCATAGAACTTACATGCTGCGACATTATTATTTTGCGTTTCAAGCATGATACCTGGCATATTGCCTTTTTTTGCCCACTGCTTTGCTTGATGAACTAATCTTTTACCAACTCCGAGTGTACGATATTTTTTATCTACCGTTATATCTTCTATGTAAGCATAGTGGTTCCAATTCTTTTTTAATACCATTAATCCAATGATTTGGTTATGTAACAGTGCTATGTAAATGACTTGATTAGGTTTATTTATATATTCATTGTAAGCCAGTTCTTCATTATCATCTTGATTTTGTAAATAACTTTTTTCATAACTTGGAACGTCTTCTACTGTATATTCTATGCGTCTATTTCCTTTGGAAAGAGAAAGAATTAACCGAGCATTCACTATAAAACTGTCATCAATCTCCGGGAGATTATCTAAATCATTTGTTTCTAACTCTCTAATTACAAGGTTCATCGGGGCACCTCCACATAATAATATTTCTTCTAGTTATTCATTTGGTTCAAATGAATTCCAATTACAAAATTATAATTGAATTTCAATAGTACGGCTATCTTTGTATTTTATCTTTATACCGGTATGCTATTATCTTGATCTGAAAATGTTATTTAGAAAGAGTAGTATTTTTTATTTTGGATGTATATCCAGTTTTCAAATTTAACTGTAGTAGAGAAACAAATATTTTTTTAAAGAGTGGATGCAATACGCTATTCTTTAACTAATTTCGACATTATCTGCATTTTATCTTCACCTTCCTCTATTAATCTATTTATTGTAAATATCAGCTGAAGTTAATGTTTAGCTGCATAAATAATGAAGATGAAAATGAGTAGGGAAAGGATCGAAACATAATGAAAGAATCACAAAATAAGAAAAAAATAAGTGTAGTAACGAAGGCAATACTATCTCTAGTAGTTGTTTTAGCAACGACCTTTTTCACTTTCTTTTTAATAGGGAAATGGAACTCTATCCCAGCAAAAGGAGTAGCTAATGAAAGTATTAGGCTAGCTAATACGCAACAACAAGAAAAGAAAGAGGACATATCACTGGAAAAACAGAAAAGACCTGATGGAAAACCAGTAGGAAAGGTTGTTTATTTAACATTTGATGACGGCCCTAGCGAATTAACTGGAAAATTTTTAGATGTACTAAAAGAGCAACATGTTGCTTCGACATTTTTTATGCAAGGTAGCAATTTACAGAATACCGCTTTTCAGGAAAATGTAAAACGAGCAGTAAAAGAAGGACATTATATTGGTGCACATAGTATGACACATAATAGTGATAAGCTATACAAAAAAGGACAATTTGTAACGGAGATGAAAGAAACGTTAGCTCTTATTCATAATATTACAGGTACAACTCCTAAACTAGTCCGTCCCCCATATGGATCTGCACCAGGATTAAAGGGGCAGGACATTCGTAACAAAATTGTAGAAGCAGGAATAAAAGTTTGGGATTGGACGATAGATTCAAATGATTGGAAATTAAAAGGTAACCCACAGCAAATTATAGAAAATGTAAAGCGTACAACAACAGAAGATGTGGAAGTAGTTCTAATGCATGAAAAACTACAGACATTACAAGCGCTTCCGGAAATTATTAAATTTTATAAGGAAAAAGGATATGAATTCGGGGTATACAATGAAGCGGATCATTTTCAACTAAACTTCCAGAAAGATCAACGTCTATAGTATAAACATAATTATTTTAAAAAGGTGTTTTCCATTACTAAATCAATAACTAAGCCAAAAGTCGATTTCTTATTTTATAAAGAAATCGGCTCTTTCGTTTATGTATTACGTTACAAGAGTTTTCTTATTTTCTCCGGAATGTCCTTTTTTGAAATCTATGCAACAGAGTCTTTATAGTAAGAGTATTTTGTCGGGGAATAATCAAAAAAACGTATATTACAATATAAAAAATTCATCTTAATACTAAAGGATACATGACAACGATTCCTATAAATTCTTCTCAATAATTGAAAATAAAATCAATCCAGATTATTATATTGTTATTGTAATTATAAATGTAATTACATTTTATTGAAGGAGGATACAAAGATGAAAAGCTCAAAAGGCTCTATTGAATCAGAGATAAGCAAAGCAATTACTCACTGGGAAAAGGACTACCTAGGACGCGGGTCTATATCCGTTAAGACAGATATATTACGGGATATGATTATCGTAAATTTACAAGGTATTTTAACGCCAGCTGAATATACGGTTTGCGAAACAAAAGACGGTATGCTAACGATAAAGAAAAATCGTTCGGAGCTAGTTGAATCTGGAATTGAAGATTTGAAAGAGATTATACTAGAATTAACTGGAGAAAAAGTGAAAAGTTTTCATACGGATATAAGCTCCCGTACTGGTGAACGAGTAATGATTTTTAAATTGTTTCATAATCTTGAGGAAAAATTTTAAAAATTAAAACCATCGTAGGGTTAGTGGGAGATAATTAAGAAACCTAAAAGTTTTGCGCTTTATTTAAATTTATTAACATGATAATAATTAATAACTTGAAATTATTTACGTATACTGAATTTTAATTGGAATAACGCTCAAAAAAACTGATAAATAAATTGACAAACTGCTTAATATAGTTTATCTTATAATTGTTTTAAAAAATTAATAGATGCTTATTTTAACTGTTTGCTATAATTAAGGCTTTAGCATTTTTTTAATATGTAATATTGACTAAATGAAAAAGTTTCTTAATTGAAAGATAGCGCATAACATAAATTGATATATTGATTGCATAATCTAGGAGATCAGAGATATACTGTTATTTTTAATAGGAGTAATACATACATTACTATCCTCTATAAAATGGGAGCTCTTCAAAAAACTTTATTGAAGTTAGTTGAAGTGAAACCGACAATCTCCATAATTCAATGATGATATAAAATCATTGAATTATGGAAGTTGTCGGTTTTTTTTATGGGAAAAAACGATGTACTAAAAAGAGTGAATGAAAATTGAAATTAAAAAAACTATCGTAATGAAAAGGAATTTTTATAGGCTATTTTCGCTTAGAAGGGAGTATTTAACATGTTAATTTCGCTGAGTTCATCAACACTGTTAACTTTATTTTTTATGGCGCTTAGTGCTTCTTGGCTAAGTGGATTATTATTTTTAAATGCAAGGATACCTTTACGTTTTGTTCATATCCATATTGGTATCGCTGCTTTACCTTCATTGGTTTCTTTACTCGCACTTGTTAATAACAATGGAGATAGAGTTGTGGGGCCTTGGCATCTAGATACTTTAGCTTGGTTAATGGCTTTCTTTGTTCTTACAATTGGTTTAATCATTCAGCGTTTCTCTGTACGTTATTTAATGGGGGATCACTCATATCGAAAATACTTTGCACTTTTTACATGTACTACAGGTGTATCTTCGGTTGTATGGTTAAGTGATGATCTTCGCTTAATGCTCATTTGTTGGGGAGCAACGCTTATAGGATTGGTTCTACTTATAGGGCTAAATAAAGGGTGGAAAGTAGTTAGTGAAGCAACTAAAATCTCTGGCTACCTATTTACAATAAGTTGGATTGCCTTACTATCAGCTATCATTTGGCTGTTTCAAATAACTGGACAGTGGCAGTTAACATCAGTTTTAACGAATGAAAATGTAGTGCTACATGGAACATTGGAGAGAACAGGAATTAACTTATTAATTATATTAGCGGTGATGATTCCAGCAGCACAATGGCCTTTTCAAAGATGGTTAATTGAGTCTGCTGTTGCTCCAACTCCTGTTTCTGCTATTATGCATGCGGGTTTAGTAAATGCTGGCGGTATCATGTTAACTAGATTTTCACCTCTTTTTCATGATGATATTGCACAAATCATTTTACTAATTTTCTCTAGTATTTCTATCTTAATAGGTACAGGAATTAGTTTAGTCCAAGTTGATTATAAACGTCAGCTAGTAGGTTCAACTATTGCACAAATGGGATTTATGCTTATTCAATGTGCATTAGGCGCCTATTTAGCAGCTATTATTCATTTAATTTTACATGGTTTGTTTAAAGCTACACTATTTTTACAAGCTGGTTCTTCCGTGCAACGTTTTGGGGTAGTGAATCAGTCTAATGAAAAGATGTCCAATTTATGGATTATAGTTGGGCGTGTTTTAGGATTATTTATAGCAATTACTTTCTGGTTTATGACTTCTGGAGAGGGGTATCAACTAGTTAGTGCGTTAATCTTAGGCTGGTCACTATACTTTTCATGGAAACAGCTTGTTGTTTTTGGAGAGGGAAGAATGGGACGAATTGCTGGCGTAATTGTTTTGATTGGATTTTCTCTCATTTACTTTACCGTTCATAATTCTCTTTATAAATGGTTGCATACTGATATTTATCAAAGTGTTCAACCTTCAGCTCCAGCCGTTATCTTTGTTATATGTATTTTACTATTTAGTAGTGTTATTAGTACTTTCGTTACTCGTCATCAATCTTCTACTTTATTCGCTGTACTTTATCTTTGGTTAGTTCGAGTAGGTGAGGCGAGACGAAAGTCAGTAGAAAGTCACCCAAGCTATCTGAAACATTATGTATCAAAGGGAGGTAATTCGTGATGAGCATACCGTCAATATTAAAGAAAGATACAAACATTGATATGCAAGAAAATAATATAAATGATTTAGTTGCATCTGCTAGCCGAGTTATTGCGCCACTTTGGCCTATCTCTACGTTTGCAGCTCACCACCCTTGGATGGGACTTGAAAAGCAATCATTTGAACAAGTCGCAAATTGGTTAAAAGAAGCTCGTAATGTGGATATTTATCCTAGTGCCTCCATGATTCATTCGGCAAAAGTGAAAGGTGAGATTGAGGAATCATTTTTACAAATGAGTTTGTCTCGTTGGCTGGATTCACAATCTTTTCATATTCCGCGAGAGAAAGCAGAGCGATTTTGCCAAGCAGCTTTAAAGTTAGAAAAATTACCTTCTAGTCTATTATCATCGCCAGAAGTAAATAAATTGGCAGAAGAAATGAATTATATAAATACAGCAAGTATGCAAGCCTCTGTTATGCAGCCAATAAGTTCGCTTATAGAGAGTCAAAATAGTGAAAACCTATCTGATGTTCTTAATTATCATATCATTAAATGGTGTAAATTATATCTTGATGAATCCGGATCAAATTGGACGATGCCAAATCGAGAGAAAGGTTTTTATCGTGCATGGCAACACCTTATTACATTTGATCCAGCGCTCAGTAAAAATGAGCGTAAAGTTTTAAAAGATTGGCCACAAGATGCCGAAGTAGCTTTAGCGAGAGCATTATTTGAACTAGGAATTTCTGAATCTAACATACAATCTTACCTTGAAGGGCACTTACTTTCTTTGCCTGGGTGGGCAGGAATGATACGATGGCGCTCACAACAATCAATTCAGGAACAGGAACTTCTCATAGAATATTTAGCAGTTCGAATTTCTATGGAGCTGGCTATTGTAAAACCTTATTTACCTTTAAAAAATCAAAAGGTTGAGAAAAAAGTTTCGATCGTCCCACTTATAGCTTCTTGGATCTATTGGGGGAATATTTCAACACGGGAATGGTTACAAATGCCTGCTGCTGAACAAAGTGAATTATTAGTATTCGCTTATCGTTTTGATGAAAATATTCGCAAGAAACTTTGGCTGGAAGCTTGGGAACAAACGCATGCAGAGCAATTAAGGGAGAAGATTGCTTCTACACAACGTGCAACCAATGATAAAAAGCGTGTATTAGCTCAATTAGCATTCTGTATTGATGTACGTTCAGAACCGTTTCGTCGCCACCTTGAAAAATTAGGTCCGTTTGAAACATTTGGAATAGCTGGTTTCTTTGGGTTACCAATTGCAACTAGTGAACTAGGTAGTAATAACAACCATCCTTCTTTGCCAGTTATACTCAAACCGAAACATCAAATAAAAGAGCTCACAAATGAAAATGAACTTAAATCTTATGAGCAACGTAAGAGGGTAGGCAGTTCGGTACGTTCTACTTTTAAAACGATGAAACAGAACGTAATGACAAGTATGGCGCTACCTGAGTTAAGTGGTCCTTTACTTGGTCTACAGATGGTGACAAGAAGCTTTGTCCCAAGAGGAGTTGGTGGTTTCATTCGTAAACTTCGTAAAACTATGTTACAAAAACCTGCTACAACATTCTCGCTTAATCATGTTCATGACACAAAGGGTGAGATACCTATCGGTTTTACAAAAGAAGAAAAAGTGAACTATGTGCGTCAAGCTTTAAAAATGGTGGGACTGACAGAAAAATTTGCTCCTTTGGTTGTAATGTGCGGACATAGTAGTCAAAGTACGAACAACCCTTATGCTGCAGCACTTGAGTGTGGTGCTTGTGGCGGAGCAGCAGGAGGATTCAATGCAAGAGTTTTTGCTACTTTATGTAATCTTCCAGAAGTGAGAGAGGCGTTGTTTGCTGAAGGTATTAAAATTCCTGAGGATACCATTTTTGCAGCAGCTGAACATAAAACAACAGTGGACGAATTGGAATGGATTTACGTCCCAGAACTTTCGGAAACTGCGCAAGAAGCATTTGATTGTATCGAATCGATTATGCCAAATGTGAGCCAACATGCAAATAGAGAGCGTTTAACGCAATTACCAAATTTTAAAACGAAAATAAAAAATGCGAGTAAAGAGGCACATCGATTTGCAGAAGATTGGAGTGAAATACGTCCAGAATGGGGATTAGCTCGTAATGCATCTTTTATTATCGGGCAACGAGAATTAACTCAGGATTGTGACTTAGAAGGTAGGGCTTTCCTTCATAATTATGATTGGAAACAGGATGAAAGGGGCGATATATTAGCTAACATTATTGCAGGACCAGGAACAGTAGCTCAGTGGATAAATCTACAATATTACGCTTCAACTGTAGCTCCTCATTATTATGGTAGTGGAAACAAAACAACCCAAACTGTAACCGCGGGTCTAGGTGTTATGCAGGGAAATGCAAGTGATTTGTTGCCAGGCTTACCTTGGCAATCCGTTATGCAGTCAGATAGTGAGACGTATCATTCACCACTTCGTTTACTAATTGTAATTCAAGCGCCTAGTCAATATATAGAACGTTTGCTAAATAATGATTTCACATTTCGAGAAAAAGTTCAAAATGGATGGGTTAGACTTGCAAGTGTTGATCCAAAGGGACGCTGGAAAAACTGGTAACAATCATGTAATGAATTATCAACTATTGTTACTAGCTTAAAAGTTTCATAAATACAATAATGAAGAAGGAGTGCTCCATATGAATTCAAAGAATAAAAAAGTTTTATTGTTAACAGACATTAAACATGAAATAGAGCCTATTATCCAACAAGTAACTAACATTCAACAAGAAAACATGTTGACTATACACAGCTACGATTCTGTAATTGTACATCCTTATGGAGATATAATGAGATCTATTATTATTGCTATTTATCAAGAAAATGTTGAAGAAATTTTTGTTGTAGGAATAGAGGATAAAGAAACTGATGTAGTTAATCTACAAATTCAACGTGATTCCATAAAAAATAACAGGGAACTAGACTATCTCTTTGAAAATTGCATGCCTGAATTTTCAAGTGGTAGCCTTGATGAATGGCTAAGTGGAAAAGAAAATGTTAGTGAAAATATTGAGAAGAGTATAGATATGATTTGTCATCATCCACTAGTACCGTCTGATGTTAAAGTTCATGGTTTCAAGATTGATAGAACAGGGGAAAAAGAAACGGTTGTTAAAGTTTCTGTTAATAAAGTAGTGAAACAAATGCATTCTTATGTGTAAGTTATCGATAGATAAGCAACTTTTATTTGGTAGATACTATAATATGTTAAATATTTGGAGTTGTTTCCTTTAAAAAGAGTAAAAGAAATCTTCTATAAATGGAGATCTTTTGCTCTTTTTATAATAAAAATAAAAAATTATTTGACGTTTTTTCGAAAAAAATTTTTAAGACAAGGCTTTTAGGTTTATGAAAACCTTTATTCATGATAGCAAGATAATTTTGATAAGAAGTATATAGTAAGAATGATTTGGAGATACCGATGGGGATATAACTATTTTATTTAGGACGGTGCAATTAAAATGGATTTACAGAAAGGGAAATTATATTGGAACACGACTTTTTCTAATACACCTTCTTATCCTCGTTTGGACGAAGATATAAAATGTGACGTACTAATAATAGGAGCAGGAAGTTCGGGTGCTCAATCAGCATACTATTTGAGTGAATCAGATTTAAATATTGTTATCGTTGATAAAAGAAAGGTAGGACATGGAAGTAACCTTACAAATACAGCACTTATTCAATATTTAGGTGATAAGATGTTTTTTGAACTTGTAAATACATTTGGGGAAGAGTATGCAGTTAAGCATATGAAATTATGTGAACAAGCTATTAATGATATTGAATATGCTGATCAAAACTTGCCTTATTGCTCTGACTTTAAACGACGGGACAGTTTATATTATGCAAGTTATGAAGAGGATATAAAGAAATTAGAAAAGGAATTGTATTATTTACATAAGCATGATTTTAAAGCGGCTTGGTTATCAGAAAAACAAATTGGACAGAGATATCCATTTAAAAAACGTGCAGCTATTTATACGTATAATGATGGTGAAATAAATCCTTATAAATTTACACATAGTTTATTAGAACAAGCCTCTAATAAAGGAGTTCACATTTATGAAGATACAGAGATTGTTGGCAAAAAGTTAGAGAAAGAATGTGCTATCTTTTATACAAAGGAAGGCAATTCTATTACTGCCAATAAAGTAATTGTGGCTGCAGGATATGAAGGATTGGAATTTAAAAAGGAAAAGAACGCTACACTGATTAGCTCATATGCAATTGTTACTAATCCTGTGGAAGATTTATCTTCTTGGTATAAACGCACTCTCATTTGGGAAACTGCGAGGCCATATATTTATATGAGAACTACTGTAGATAATAGAATTATTATAGGTGGATTAGATGAAGATACAAACATTGCTCAAGAAAGAGATTCAAAATTAATCCATAAAAAAGAGAAATTAGTGAATGAATTTAATAAGCTCTTTCCCAATATAACAGTTGAACCTGAATTTTATTTAAGTGCTTTTTATGGTGGTACTCATGATGGTTTACCTATAATTGGAATGTATGAAGAGTTTCCAAATTGTCACTTTATCTATGCGTATGGAGATAATGGATTAGTATATAGTATGGTACTTTCTAAAATTGTTCGAGATATAATTATTAACGGTTCAAGTCCAGATTTGCATTTATATTTACAAACTAGACCAAAACTAAATGAGTAAACTGCATGTATGCAAAATCAAGGTAGTAACGAGTTTATTTAGGGTTCCATTATAAAAAAACGTATTAGTTTAATGTGACCATTTGTTATGTTTATGAATGCTTAAATAAAGCATTCATAAACAATATTATTTATTAAATCCATTTATCTTACTAAGTTCTGTTATTTGTATAATCCATTCTTTTTTTAGGTAGGGTAGAGTTGCTTGGATATGATGATACTCCCATTCTTCCTCAATGATAGGGTAAAGATCAAATAAGTGTTTTTCTTCATCATTTGTTACACTTGCTTTAGGATTGTCAGTAAGTTTAAAATAAATGTCGCACAATCCGCTATAGTTTGTTAACATGAATAAAAAATTAGGACATGTGAATTCGATGAGGTATATTTCTTTCTCTAATTGAATATCTGATAGTAATTCTCTTGCAGTCTCATAAGTAGGCTTCTTTTGGTAACCATTGCATGAATGCCATGCCCAAATGGGTAAATCTATAATAAAGTCAATACCTTTCTGTTTCATGTGTCTTACAATGTATTTATATGCTGTGCAATCTTCTTTACTAACAAAAATAGGATCGGCTATAAGCTTACCTTCATTCAAAAGTGTATTTATGGCATTTTGGTTTTGAAAAGTCCATAGGATTGTTGAATCTATAGATGTATTTAAGTTTGATTGTTTATCAAATTGTTTTTTCATCTTTCTCTCCATTTTCTTTTTTATTTTATAAGAGTTTAAGATAAGTACAAAGTGCATTATATTTTTATCTTTATTAAGAGTTGGAAAAATCCATTAAAGAATAGAAGAGTTTGTTTGCAATTACAAAAAATGATTCTTATAATCATTTAAAAATAACAGAAGTATTTGTTCTAATAAAGAATGAATTGTGCTTTAAGAATTAGAAAGGATAGCCATGCAAAATAAAATTATTGTTATGTTTCAAAAAGATTTTCGTTTATATGATAACCCAGCGCTATTTGAGGCTGTTCAGTCTGGTGAGGTTCTTCCTGTATATATACAAGATGAAACTTTTTCAATAGGAAGTGCGGCAAAGTGGTGGTTGCACCATGCTGTAATAGATGTAAAGAAGCAACTTGAGGCATTGGGCTCTACTTTTATAATACGTAAAGGAAAGACACAAGAAGAAATACTTTCTCTCATAGAACAATTAAATATAACGGCTGTATATTGGAATATTTGTTATGATCCGGACAGATTACAATCTAATCAAAAAATGAAAATGATGTTAGAGGATAAAGGTATTATCTGTAAAGAATTTAATTCGCATTTATTATTAGAACCGTGGATTATTAAAAAGAAAGATAACACTGAATATAAGGTGTTTACGCCTTTTTACAATGTATTTCAAAAGCAGGTAATACCTAAACCTTTTAGCAGAGTGCAGAGTATAAAGTGGGGAAACTCTTTACCAGCAAGCTTATCTGTTTCAGAATTACAATTGTTGCCGACTATACCGTGGACATCTCATATGGAAGTAATATGGGATCCGACAGAAGAAGGGGCATATAAAACATTCAAGAAATTTTTCTCTAGTAAATTAGTCTCTTATAGTGAAGGAAGAGATTTTCCAGGTCAAAATGTCCATTCGATGTTGGCACCGTATCTTTCATTTGGTCAAATATCAGTAAAGCTAATGTTTCATTACTTAATAAATAAAAGTACCGAAAGACAATGTAGTCTTTTTGAAAAACAAGTTAATAGTTTTATACGTCAATTAATTTGGCGAGAGTTTTCTTATTATTTACTATACCATTATCCATTTACAGTATATAAACCTCTTAATAAGAGCTTTGAACATTTTCCGTGGAATAAGGAAGAGGAGTTATTAAGAGTATGGCAAAAGGGGAAAACGGGTTATCCGTTTATTGATGCGGGAATGCGAGAACTATGGCAAACAGGTTTTATGCATAACCGGGCAAGAATGGCTGTAGCCTCTTTTCTTGTAAAGCATTTGTTAATTCCGTGGCAAGAAGGAGCAAAATGGTTTATGGATACACTACTAGATGCTGATATTGCAAATAATACAATGGGATGGCAATGGGTTGCTGGAAGTGGAGCAGATGCATCACCGTACTTTCGTATTTTTAACCCCATCACACAAGGAGAAAAGTTTGATAAAAATGGAGAGTATATAAGAAGATGGGTACCAGAATTAGAAGATATCCCAAACAAATATATACATAAACCTTGGGAAGCACCTGAGCATATTTTACAAAAATCCAATATAAAACTTGGTGATACATATCCTTATCCGATTGTTGATCATAAGGCAGCACGAGAGAGAGCCCTTTGTGCATATAAAAGTATGAAAGAATTTGTATGAAATAGAATAGGTTAAACAATATGTATTTAGAATTTTAATATTAGAATTTTATCCATTACAAGGACATACTAATCATATAAAGTTTCTATAATCTTCTAGTAAAAAGGAGAATGTTTATGAAAAAATCTAGTATTATAGTATTTTTCCTAACATATGGTTTGTTTTATGTTTCTAGTGTTTTATTCCCTATTGATCGTACTTGGTATAATGCGTTAGAAAAGCCGTCTTGGACACCTCCTGGTATGACAATCGGAATGATATGGGCTGTATTATTTGGACTTATCGCATTATCAGTTGCAATTATTTACAACAACTATGGATTCAAGCCAAAAACATTTTGGTTTTTATTCCTTTTAAATTATATATTCAATCAAGCGTTCAGCTATTTTCAATTTAGCCAAAAGAATTTGTTTTTAGCAACAGTAGATTGTTTACTAGTCGCTATTACTACGTTACTTCTCATTATGTTTTCTTCCAATTTATCTAAAGTATCGGCATGGTTGCTAATACCATATTTTTTATGGTCTGCATTTGCTACATATTTATCTTGGACCATTTATAGTATAAATTAAAGACGTAAATGAAAACTTGAGTACAATAAAAATGCTCGAGTTTTTATGTTTATTAATGATAATCTGAAATATAGAATATACACATCTTAGGGAGGTCATATGTGTGAAGAAATGGATAAAAATTGTTCTGTACTCTGTATTAGGTATTTTAATGATCGGAAGTATTACTTTTTTAACTTGGTCTCAGTTTACTTATAAACCAACGAAAGAGGCTTTGTCTTTAATAGATGATAAAAAAGATGAAGATTATATAGTTTTTGGAGAGAAAGATGCAAAAATAGGAGTTATTTTTTATCAAGGAGCTAAAGTAGAAGCCGAGGCTTATAGTTACTTAGGAGAAGCTCTTGCAAAAGATGGGCATTTTGTAGTAATGCCTAAGTTACCATTAAACTTAGCGATACTTGGAATAAATGAGGTAGATAGTGTAATTGAACAGTATCCTGAAGTTCAAAAATGGTATGTTGCTGGGCATTCAATGGGCGGAGCTATGATTTCTAGGTATGCCTTTCAACATGAAGAAAAGGTAGATGGGATTATTTTCTTAGGTTCGTATCCTGCAGATGACTTCTCTACGAAATCGATTCCAATGTTATCAATTTACGGGGAAGTAGATGCTTTAGCAACTGTTGAAAAAATAGAGAACAATAAAAAGTTCATGTCAAAGAATACTACTATGCACATGATAAAAGGGGGAAACCATGCTCATTTTGGCATGTATGGTGAGCAAAAAGGTGATAATGCGAGTTTAATTACGGCAAAAGCACAACGAGATGAAACGGTAAAAGTAATTGAACAATGGTTATTGGAACAATGATAACGAATTTAATAAATCTACTGAAAGAATTTTCCCAACGGTAGATGGGAGAGAGAATAAAGAGCCAAATCGTATGAATTGGCTCTTTTATTTATTTGCTATCTCCAATTGTCCCCTTATTTTCTCCGGAATATCCTCTTTAGAAATAATATCGTAAGAATACACATATTTTCCTTTCACATGAATTTTTAAGTAAGTTTTTCTTATAAAATCATTAGGCGTGTTCGTTCCAACTTTATATTCTTTTTCATTGCTTAGTTCATCAACACCCTTTAGTGAGTACATAGCTCGGCCTTTATAATGATAATCTGGAATGCCATATCCCTTCGCAACGGCGTATACATTTTTTTCTTCAGCAATCGGATTAAATCTGTCTAAATCCCCGCGTAATATGAAAGGTAGTAAGTATATAGGAAGGCCTATTCCTAGTATGCAAAGTACAAATTTTTTCATGGTCGTTTCTCCTCTTGTTCATTTACAGGATTCAGTATAGAAAAAAATTCTTATGAATATAGAGGGAAATTTCTTAAGGTTTTCTTAATAAAGTTTAACCGTGTGAAAAAAACTAACTTGAGCATTAAGCTTACGGAATGAATAACCAAATAACTTGTTTTCTTTATTTTTTGATATTTCTTAAGAACCTATCAAGAAATAAGTGAGTTTTAGGATTTAGAATAAATGTATCTTACAGTAATAAGAGAATTATCTAAAAAAATTAGAGTGAGAACAATTAAAGAAAGCATCTAGTGGATTGCTTTTTTCTTTTGGAATAGAGAATCACATGGGTCAGTTACATGTAATACGGCACTGTGCTTCTATGTCACTGAAAAATCCAATGATAAAAAAAGAGGGGGAAGGCATTTTTTATTGAAGTTTGTTAATGATAGATTTTTAACTAGTTAGGGGGGGATCGTAAAATAGATTATTAATCTCTTTAATAATTTTTATTTTCCTTATAGTTGGCATATTGTATTAGAAATTTTTAATTTTGAAAGGAGAATCAATAATTATGGGTAAGAAAAGAAGAATAAGTAATAAGTTATTACTTGTCAGTGCAGTTTTTACAATAGCAATTCCCTCAGTCTCATATGCGGAGGAAGTAATTTCACCTGAAAATTTTACGAGTTCTTCAAGTTTGTATGAGGGACGGAATACGGAAGTATTGAAAACAAGCTTATATCCTTATACATATAACTATCCGTTTAACTACCAATTTAGTTCGAAATTAAAGGAAGCAAACACAACTATAAAAAAAGTAGACAATAGTGATGATGAAAATCCTATTATATCTACTACTCTTTCATTTATTCGCCATATGAATAGTGAAGATTATAAATCTGCATTTGATTTAACCTCAAGGTCATTACAGAAAATAATATCCGAAGAATGGCTGAAGAGCTATTGGGAGGGACTCCCAGTGCAATTACAAGCAGGTCCTTTTATAGAAATTGGAGAGGTTACACAAAAAGAGACAAATCCTGTTCATACAAATGTAGAGATTCAATTAGTTTTTGAAAAAATGACTGTACCTTTACTAATTAAACTAGATCCATCTGGAAAAATAGACGATTTTCAACTCAGCATGTCGTTTAGTCCTGTTGCAGAGCGTCCATCATATAGTAAGCCTGAATCATTTGTTGATAAAGAAGTAGTAGTTGGAAGTGGTGCATTTCCATTACCAGGAACATTGTCGGTTCCAAAAGGAAAGGGTCCTTTTCCAGCGGTTATTCTTGTTCAAGGATCAGGAGCAACTGATCAGGATGAAACAGCTTTTGCTTTAAAACCATTTCGCGATTTAGCTGAAGGTCTTGCATCGAAGGGAATTGCTGTCCTTCGCTATAATAAAAGAACTTATGAACATGGGTTGAAAACACAATTCAGTCCCTTTTATACAGTTGATAAAGAGACAACAGATGATGCTCTTCTTGTAACTCAATTTCTTAAAAATGAGCCTCTAATAAATAAAAATCAAATTTATATTTTGGGTCATAGTCAAGGTGGAATGATGCTTCCGAAAATGATTGAAAAAGACCAAAATAAAAATATTGCTGGAGCAATTGTAATGGGAGGGCCAGCTCGTACGATCCAAGACGTTGTTTTAGATCAATTTGAGTACCTTTTCTCTATTGGAGCAATGAACCTGGATCAATATAAATTCTACAAATCGCAATTTGAATTATTAAATGATCCTAATTTCTCTGGTCAGAATCCCCCAAAAGATTTTTACTTAGGATCAGCAGTATTTTGGGATTCTATACGGAAAATTAAAGCGGCAGAAATGTCAAAAGAACAAAAGACACCGCTTCTTATTATTCAAGGAGAAAGAGACTATCAAGTTCAATCAAAAATTGAAATTCCTCTTTGGAAAGAACAATTAAAAGAACGAGATAACGTAGATTATCGACTATATCCAAAGTTAAATCATTTCTTTACAGAGGGTGAAGGGGAAATAAGTAAGCCAAATGAATATTATAGTCCTGCTAATATCCCTGAGTATGTTATAAATGATATTGCTGCTTGGGTGCAAGGCAGATCGCAATTAAATTAGCAACCATATGTTTTAATAAAGACTTTCTTTCCGTAATCAAAATAGAAATATTTTGATTAGGTTATATGTTTTTTAAAAGCACTCTTTAAAAAGGAGTGCTTTTTTATTTTTCTATGATTTCTATAAAACAATGGGCTTACCTTCCAAACAAATCGTTATTTGGAGCGCTTTTATCAAAGCAAAGTTCTTGTGACATTTCTTTGATATTAAAAACATGAATAACCTATTGTGTAAAATTTTTTGAAAATTTAGGTTTAACATCTTTAAAATAGGTGTATTACATATTACATAACAACTAAATAAAAAAATAAAAAATCTAAAGGAGGAAAGATACGATGCATACGAATGAAAGAAAAACGGTAGTTTATGAATATCAAAATGAACAGGAAGTAGTTATGAAAGTAAAAGAGCTAGAATTGCAAGGGGTTCGCCACGATGACATTTATGTTTTAGCACATGAAAAACATATAACAAAAAGGATTGCGGATGATACAAACACAAATACGATTGGAGTAAAAGAACAAGGATTGGGAACAAGTATTATCAACTTTTTCTCCAAAAAAGGGGACGAACTTCGAAATCAAATGGAAGAAATGGGGTTGTCGAAGGAGGAAGCTAACTTATATGAAGAAAAACTAGATCAAGGGAAGATTTTACTCCTAGTAACAGCTGAAGTACCAATGGCGAATGATAGGCAGCCGCAAAACTATCATTCTCTGTAATAGATTGCAACATCTGATAAATAGGTAAGGGAATTATTTTAGTTTGTAGCATGGAAGAAAATAAAAATAGAAAAGGATGAGAAAAATGAAACATACAATATTTAAATATGCTGTGATTGGAATTACGACCGGAGTCATCGTCTCCCTATTAAAAAAAGAAAATCGGAAAGCTATACAAACAAAAGGAAAAAGCGTAAAAGAAAAACTACAAGAAGGAAACATAAAGGAAACATTGGAGAAGGTAACTGAGACAAGTAAACAATTTTCTGTAACTGCAGCTAATGTTGCAAAACAAACATTACCACAACTGCTTACAGCCACACCAGTTGTCATTTCTACCATTAAAGACTTAACAGAAAACGAAAATAATAAAAAGAAAACAGGTGAAAAGGATTACGAAATAAATGAAAATAGTAAGAACTTAGACGGGGAAAAAACGAAAAATGAAAAGAAATATGTGAAAGAAGGGAAAGAAGAGAGTGCCTAGATTTAACTCTAAAAATAGAAAGTGAGGGAAAAAGTATGAAATCTCTGTATGCAATTGATGTAGGAATTGGCTTTACCAAAAGGGCATATCGACAGGATGTAGATTCTGAGATGACAATCAAGAGTGAAGCTTCCACACTAGCCCCTGTACCTAATCATGCTGAAAGTGAAGATTTAACAAAGGTAAGTTTTATAGACTTAGATTTTGCATACTACATGGGAAATGAAGCACATCAATCTGACGCTTCGTTTCTTCCTCCATTTGACGAAGAAATAGAAAATTATTATGAAAGCGAACGATTTAAACAACAAATATTTGGTTGCATTGCAAAGGATTATAAAGAAAATGTCGTGTTACCTCTAGTTGTTACCGGGCTCCCCGTTACTTGTTTTGGTAGTCAGCATGAGCAATTACAACGTGCACTAAAAAAAGAAACTTCCGTACAAATTGATGGGAAATTTATTCATATTACGGTGGAAAATGCTTTGATTCTTCAGCAACCGGTCGCTTTACATGCCTATTTCTTAAAAGAGGGAATCATTCAGGAACGAGATCGCATCTTAATTATTGATGGCGGATTTCGTACAGTAGAAATGACAGATATGAAACAGAATGTCATTTTAAATCATTATGAGGCGGAACTAGGATGTAGCAAGCCTTTGAAAAATATTAAGAATATCGTGCAGAATCATGAGGGTGAAAGTAATCAATTGCATATTAACGACATGCCAAACATATTAGAAAAAGGATATGAATGTCGAGAAGAAAATCATGAGACAAGTCAGGTTCATACTTTGATTCAAAAAGAGTTGGATGCACACTTCCAAGACGTCATGCGTGTATTACAAGAACAATTTAAGTTAGAACAGTATAACACTATTATTTGGACAGGAGGAATAGTAGATCTCCACAAAAAACGAATTGAAAAAATGCAAAGTGAAATTTCTTCTTTCCGTATGGTAGACGCTTCGAAAGAGGCTGCACTCCATGGATACTACATTATTGGGAGTCAAGTATTTGAGGACATTACCAATCAATCTGCATATGAATCCAAATTATAATAACGAATGAAATGGAGTTCGTTGAATAGACGTGCCAAATTATGTAGCTTCTTTTCCACATATAATAAATTCTTTATAAGAAAAGATAAAAAGTGATTGTATAGAGGAAATGTTTAAAATTGAAAATAAAAATAACTAATATATAGGGGGTCTTCCTTTTAAAAGAATAAGACCTCCTATGTTATTTATTTTGTAATTTAGATGATCTAAAAACTTTTCCTCCAAGACATGAATACCTACATAAAAATTTCGTATTACGGATATGATTCGATTAAACATAAAACTATTTAGAAAGGAAGAATAATATGGAATGCATAAAAATGACGAAATGGAGTTGGTATCATGTGAAAACTAGTGAGCTTGAAAAACTTTCTTCTATAATCCCTCGTGATGTAACATCTTATTTCGCTCAATTTGTAAAGAAAATAAGTTCTCCTTGTGAAAATGGATTATATGTTTATACGTTATCACCAAGTCAAACTTGTGTATATGGTTCGTTTTTATATGATCAAGATAAAAAGGACGCCAAAATTCAAAAATTTCTTCATTATTTCGTAGCTCATGGAATACTGATAACAGTTCAGGAAAAAGAGGAAGAGAATTTCCAAAAATTAATACATAATTTCCCTATGGGTACAAAAAATTGTAATAGTTCCGCTGAAGGATTATGTGCTATCTTATCAATGTTTATATCTCATTATTTGCGAAAGGTTGACTACTTTGAAAACAATTTCAGAAATGTATTATGGGATTTTTATCATCATAATAACATAGCAGTTTTAGAAAGGATTTATCATATTCGTCATGAATTATTTATGAACACACATGTGTTTCGCTTAATACAAGAAGTGTTACAAGGCCTAAAAGAAGCTTGGTTAGAAAAACTAACAAACACCCTTTGTTATAAACAAACACACGTAAAATTAGAGCGTGGATTACAACTTGTTAAAGAGTACCAAGAAGAATTAGACACGATGATTCATTTACAAGAAGTTGTTTCTTCTCATCGTGGGAATGAAATTATGAAAGCTCTTACTGTATTAACTGCTGTGAGTACGCCTTTGACAGCCTTAGGAGCATTATGGGGTATGAATTTTAAATACATGCCTGAACTAGAATGGAAATATAGCTATTTAATCGCTCTCTTATTTATTATTTTCACAACAGGGGGGATGTATATGTATATGCGATTCAAAGGATGGACAGGTGACTTATTACGAGTAAAGAAAAAGAAATCTTTTTTTAAATCTAATTAATCCTGTTTATAAAAAATATGATAGATATATGATTTGTAATATTTATTAATCGAGATAGCACCATATCCCCATCAAGTTAAAGTTTTGATGTCCCCGTAATGATAAAAATGGTGAATATTTATATGAAAGATTAGAGCTCTCCTACAAGAAGGAGAGCTCTAATCTTTGTTTAAAAACTATATCATATACTCTGAAATTTGTCCGGATTCAATTTAGAATATGGCAAAAGAGAACTTGCCATTAAAAACAAGCTCTCTTTAAAAGAAATAACGTAATTGAGATACTTATATAGTAACAATTGTTTTCTTCTAATTCCATATGTCATATGTTGAGAAATAAATTATGATTGGATTGATAAAGCTAAAATGAATGATTGACATAATATTTTGACGATAATATAATGAATCTCGAATTCAAGATAACTTGTAAAGGATTGGTAATTATGAGCGTGATTAACGATGAGAGCTTATCTTTAAAGTTATTTGTTATATTATCAAGGGCAGTACAGTCAATTACTAAGCTTATTGAAGAGGATATAAAAAGTTATGGACTTAATCCAACTGAATTTGCAGTGCTTGAGCTACTGTATAGTAAAGGCGATCAGCCTATACAAAAAATTGGAGACAAAATATTACTTGCAAGTAGTAGTATCACGTATGTAGTGGATAAGTTGGAAAAGAAGCGGTTCTTAATACGAAAACCATGTCCTAAAGACCGCCGTGTCACGTATGCGTCAATTACTTCAGAAGGTATTGAATTGATGGATATTATTTTTCCTCAGCATAAAGAGGCGATTCGGCAAATATTTGGTGGTTTGGACTATATTGAGAAAAAAATGATAATCGAAAAGTTGAAAAAATTAGGGTATTATGCACTCGAACTATAAATTTTTAGAAATATATCTCGAATTAGTAATGTCCTAATTAAATATAAATTAAATAAATAGGAGGAAAAATTAATAAATGGTAGTAAATTTATTATAATACAAAATGAATAAAACATGTAATTTCAATTGGTATAGTATGAAATAAAGTTGTTATGTTAACGTATACATATCGTCCTTTAAATTATAAATCTTTCATAAAGCGGAGAGTGGGTATCAAGAATGGAATTACGTCATTTAGAGTATTTTATTCAAGTTTGTAATAATAATAGTTTCACTAAAGCTGCGGAAGTTCTAGGTATTTCACAGCCGACTTTAAGTCAACAAATACGAGTTTTAGAAGGTGAACTTGATACACCCTTGTTTCATCGAGTTGGAAGAGGTATCAAAATGACAGAAGCGGGTAAGCTGCTATTTGATAAAGGAAAATTTATCATGCAACAATTTGATGACGTTTATAATGAAATTTTTGAATTAAAGGGTGTAAAAAGAGGTGTGATTACTATAGGAGGTTTATTAGAGGATCTCACTTATTTAACACCTTATATTATGAAGTTTCAACAACATTATCCCAACATTGTAGTAAAGATTATAGAATCCGAAGTTGCTGTAAATCAAATCGTTGACAAAAATATTGATTTCGGGATTACACGTAGTGCTCAAATTCCAGACACATTAACAAACACCCTTTTGTATAGTGAAGAGCTCGTCCTTGTAATTCCAAAAAATCATCCTTTGAATGAAAAATCATTTGTTTCTTTTCGAGAATTAGTAGGGCTCAGTAGAGTAATGGTTTCATGTAGTTGTCGTGAATCTATTAAGATATATTGTGAGAGTTTAGGGTTATCTTTATCTGAAGCAAATATAGAAACAAAATCTTCTATTTCTCTATTGAGCCTTGTATACAATGGACATGGTGTTGCCATAATACCTCTTTCACTGGTTAACTTTGTTAATAATGATACTTTGAGCATAGTTCGTATTACTGATCCAACACCAAGTCAAGATATTAATCTTATTCACTTTGATGATAAATTTTTAAGTTTTGCAGCACGTATCTTTATGCAGAAGTTAAATGATTCTCAAAAAGTATCAGTGTAATAGAAATAATAATGATTTTAGTGTAACAATTGAAAAATTAAGATCTATATTAAAGTCAAAGGGCAGTGGATTTATATGTGTGGTGTAGTCGATCAAAAGGGGATACCATTGACTTTTAATTAAGGAAAAAAGGAAAGACTTTGCAAGGAGAGAAGGTTATCAAAAACAAGTTAAGTTAATCAATCAATTCTTTGGTCTTATCGTATAGTAACAGATTCCATAAGGGATATACACTGCTATTTTGAATCTACATATCCTTATTGTAGAAAGAAAACCACCGGCATTATACCGGTGGTTTTGATTTAGAAAGCAAAGCAAGTACAACCAATCCCCCATTTAGTTCCATCTTTTCCTATTACGGTATGAGTATGTTGATGGAGAGGGTTACTACAACTATGTAACTTGTTATCATGGGAATCGTGAGAAAGTATAGTGTTGGCTAGGTTAGCACCACCATACCCATAAACGCCCGTCGGTGACCAATCAGGTGATGCTGGCGGCAATTCAGGTGATAAATTTTTAAATTCATCATTTCCATAAACAACCTGCCCACCCATAATGGTGAGTAATGATTCAAGGTCTTTGATTTCTTCTTCTGGCACAGTAAAGTAGTCAGCAGACAATACAGCAATATCAGCAAACTGACCGACTGCCAGGGTTCCCTTTTTACCTTCATCACCAGAGAACCACGCACTTCCTTTTGAATATAATTCCAGGGCTACTTTTCTATCAAGTTTATTTTTTTCATCGTATATGGAAAGCCCACCAATGGTTTTTCCAGCAACCATCCAGTAAAGAGCAACCCAAGGGTTATAGCTGGAAACCCTGGTTGCATCACTACCGGCGCCAACAGGTATACCAAGGTCTAACATACGATAAATCGGAGGTGTACGCTTTGCTGCTTCCTTTCCGTATAAGTCAACAAAGTATTCACCTTGAAAAGCCATGCGGTCTTGGATGGCAATACCGCCATTTAAAGCCTTAACACGTTCCATACTACGATCTGAGATAGTTTCTGCATGATCAAACCACCAGCGTAGCCCATTAAAAGGAATTTCTCTGTTAACTTCCTCAAATACATTTAAGAAACGTGTGATTGACTCGTCATAAGTTGCATGTAAACGGAATGGCCAACGGTTTTCTACCAATAGAGAAATTACTTTCTTTAAGTCAGCTTCCATCATCGTAGCTAGTTCGGGCTGTGGCATTTGAAATTTTTCAAAATCAGCTGCAGAGAATACTAACATTTCTCCGGCACCATTCATTTTATACTTATCATTTCCTTGACCTGGAGAAACAATTTTTGTCCATGAAGCAAAGTCTTCATATTCATGATTAGGATTTTGCGTAAATAGATTATAAGCAATACGTAAAGTTAATTGTTCCTTCTCGGCTAAATGTTCAACAACTCTGTAGTCGTCAGGATAATTTTGGAAACCGCCACCTGCATCAATGGCACTTGTAATACCTAATCTATTTAATTCGCGCATAAAATGGCGTGTGGAGTTAATCTGGTCGTCAAAATTAAGTACTGGAGCTTTACCCAAACTTGAATAAAGAATAGAAGCGTTAGGGTTAGCAATTAAAAGGCCTGTTGGATTACCTCTTTTATCCCGCTGAATTAAACAGCCTGGAGGATCTGGGGTATCTTTCGTGTATCCCAGTGCACGTAGCCCTGCACGATTTACAAGTGCTCTATCGTAAAGATGTAGCACAAAAACAGGCGTGTCTTCAGAAACAGCATTAATCTCTTCTAATGTTGGCATCCGTCTCTCTTTAAATTGAAATTCAGACCAACCTCCAACTACTCTTACCCACTGAGGAGCAGGTGTACGTCTTGCCTGTTCTTTGAGCATTTCTAGAGCAATAAAAAGTGATGGTACGCCTTCCCAACGTAATTCCATATTATAATGCAGACCACCACGAATAACGTGTATATGAGAGTCATTCAGGCCTGGAATAGCTCTCTTTCTTTTAAGGTCTATTTTTTTTGTTTTTTCCGTGGCACTATTAAGAAGCTCATCTCCACCTACTGCAGTGACTAAACCATCAGTTATGGCGATAGCAGATACCTCAGGCTGAGAAGGGTCAAGGGTAGTAATTTTTCCGTTGTATAAGACCATATCCGGTACATTCATATTCACACCTCGTCTACTTCCTATTATTTTGTAACCATGGATGAAATAATTTACCGAAAATCGGCATGACTACCCATGATAGCAAGGACACGATACATACAGAAACAAAAAAAGCTGACATAATAGGATTCATATGTTTTATAATAGGTCCTATCACTTTAGGAACTAACATGCTAAGAGGCCATACACCCAGAAGGGTAACGATAGACATTTTCCATTTTGGCGGTGGAACTGGCGTTTTCGGAGTAACAAACCAATAAGCCAAACTGCTTTCAGTTTTGTAAGTTGGATTAGCGGCTTGAAATTGCTCCGCCGTTTTTAACAAATCCCGGCGAACATCTGATTCTTGCCAAGTACGTAGATGCTCATACGTATCAAAGCGAAAAATAACAGTATACTCTCTGGATTCGTTACTTGGGACTATTAGATTTACACCTAAATGTCCTGGGAATTTAGTAGCCGCAGCCTCAATTTCATGTCTCCATGTTTCAAACTGTTTTTCTCTACCTTCTTGAATTTCCCATGTAACAATCGTTGTTACTGGATTGCCGGCATCCATTGTGTTCCCTGTATAAGTCTCTTCGACAGCTACTCCTTCTTGTTTCATATTTTCCTGCTTGGAAGCGCGCCATGCACCATAGTATATGCGTATTCTACACCTTGACCATAAGCACCAGTGTGTTCCTTTACAATCTCCATTACAGCATCATAAGTGTCTTTGTGTGCCCAGTCACGTTGGTATTCAAGTAAAACTTGAATTGCTGTTACTGGAATTGCACCAGCTTGTTCTACACGACGCATAGCAGCGTTATGTGCTGTCAAACTAGTACCACCTGAAGCATCATCAACTGCATACACCTCATAGCCAGCTTTAATTGCTTCAAGCACAGGGAACGCAAGGCAAACTTCAGTCCAAAGTGCTGCAAATATTAATTTCTTTCTACCGGTTGCTTTAACTGCCTCAACAAATTTCGGATCTTCCCAAGAGTTCATTGAACTACGTTCTATAATTTCATGGTTTGGGAATATATCAAGAATTTGTGGCCAAAAATAACCAGAAAAGCTGCGTGTTTCAACTGTAGTAAGAATAGTAGGTACGTTAAAAGTTTTTGCTGATTTAGCAAGTAGCATAACGTTATTAATCAATGTTTGTCTATCAATACTTGCAACTCCAAAAGTCATTTGAGGTTGAAAATCAATTAAAATTAAGGCACTGTTCTCCGGATTTAACAATTCTAAATTACTCATAATAAAACGCTCCTTTTTCAATTGTTTATTGAAAGTAATGTATCTTCTTTCAATTGAAGCTCTACTATACTTTTTAATTTAAATTTAGTGCTGATTTAATCAGCACTAAATTTATACTATCTACTTTAAAAAAGGTGATTTAAAGCTATTTACTTGAGATACATTTATCCCGCATTAACGGGCAGTAAGACCCCCACCTCAAAATTCAGCGGAAGCAAAGAAGTTAGGTGGGGGATCAACTGCCTGTAAAAGCCCGATTGGTTCAACTAATAATCAGTGGGGGATGAACAAAACCCCCACTGATTAAAGTTTCACTTTATGCATTTTGTTTACTAAGATCTCGCTGAGCTCCTCTATAGCTTCCAATTATATTTTGATAGCCTGGAAGATTGCTAGCAAGCAAATTGCCAAAACCTTCGACATCGTTGCGCCAATCGCGTTGTAATTCGCAAGCTACGCTAAACCAGTTCATAAGTTGCACGCCACTATGTGCCATACGTGTATTGGCAGCATCTGCAACTTGTTTACTGAAAGTTCCTGAAGCATCAGTAACAGCAAATACTTCATAGCCAGCTTTTATAGCGGAAAGTGCAGGGAAAGCAACACAAACGTCCGTAACTACGCCCGCGATGATAAGTTGCTTTTTTCCAGTTTCTTCGATTGCTTTTACAAAATCATCATTATCCCATGCGTTAATTTGTCCAGGTCGAGCTATTTTTGGTGCATGAGGAAAGAGATCAACCAATTCTTGCATTAAAGGTCCGTTAGGCCCGTTTTCAAAACTTGTTGTTAAAATAACTGGTAAATCAAAAAACTTAGCAGTATGAGCAAGAGCTAAAACATTGTTCTTGAATTCATCAACACCATAGTCACGTACTAGTCCGGACATAAGACCAGTTTGATGATCTACTAAAAGCACGACAGCATCGTCTTTGTTAATACGAGAATAGAGATCAGTCATTATGTATTCCTCCTAAAAATTAAGTAATCGAAGAAAGTTTAAATAGTCGAATACTATCATAAGTTTCTTCGTTTATAACTAAGCTGACCAATAATATTGGTTATAGCAGCATTCATAGAACATGAAGTGCTATACAAATTTATAGTATTTGAAAACTGATTCGTTAATCAATTCTAAATTATCTATAATTCGTATAGGTCGTAACTATAGTTGTTTTCACTATAAAATAGATTGGTTTTACCTATACATCCTATAGATAGAACAATATTGATAGTCACCTATTTTTGTTATTACAATTGAATAGGAGTAATGTTCAGTAATTATTTTATGATGAAAAAGGTATTAGAGGGGGGATTGTTCCAAAAGGAGAAAATGAATGCATTGGAACAATAGAGTTTCATACTTAGAGTTCACAACATGAACGTGCATGAATAGGTTATGACATTCATCCGGATTATTGAAGAAAAGGATACATATTAGAATATTTTTTGGAGGTAGAAGCATGGCTAAAATTACTGTAGGAACCGAAAATCAAGCACCAATTGAGATATATTATGAGGATCATGGCACAGGAAAACCAGTTGTACTCATTCATGGTTGGCCGTTAAGTGGTCGATCTTGGGAATACCAAGTTCCCGCTCTTGTTGAGGCTGGATACAGAGTTATAACATATGATCGTCGAGGATTTGGACAATCATCTCAGCCGTGGGAAGGGTATGAATATGATACCTTTACTTCTGATTTACATCAACTATTAGAACATTTAGAGCTTCAAAATGTCACACTTGTTGGTTTTTCTATGGGTGGAGGCGAAGTAGCCCGGTATATTAGTACGTATGGAACAGATCGTATTGAAAAGGCTGTTTTTGCTGGAGCAGTACCTCCATATTTATACAAACCAGAGAATCATCCTGAAGGGGCATTAGATGATGCAACAATTGAAGCATTCAAAAGTGGTGTGATAAATGACCGCCTTGCATTTCTTGATGAATTTACTAAGGGATTTTTCGCGGCTGGTAATCGAACAGATTTAGTTAGTGAGCCATTCCGTTTATATAATTGGGATATTGCAGCCAGTGCATCACCTAAAGGAACACTTGATTGTATTACCGCCTTTAGTAAGACAGATTTTAGAAAAGACTTGGAGAAGTTTAATATACCTACTCTTATTATTCACGGTGATTCTGATGCAACTGTACCATATGAATATAGTGGGAAATTAACACATGAAGCAATTCCTAATTCTAAAGTGGCCTTAATAAAGGGTGGTCCACATGGGTTACATGCAACGCATGCTAAAGAATTTAATGAAGCACTCCTATTATTTTTAAATGACTGATTACAACTATATAATTGTTAATTGATAAATTATAAACAAGTAAAAAATAAAGCTTTATAAAAGATGCTCTTGGATAAATCCAGGAGCATCTTTTTAAATGGTGATATTGAGATGTTAGGTTGATAAATCTCCATTAATTTTGGATTGAATACTCTTCTTAACAGTTAAAATATATTGATTAGAGTTTTTTAGATTTCTTAGAAGTATTGTTATATTACTATCAAGATAATATTTTGAATAATCCTCAAAACAAAGAAATATACATTTTTCTGAGGAAGAAATATCTTATCAGAAAACAATAAAATCTTATTAATTTTTATAATTGGTAGAATTTTTGTGGAAATAATTCTCTTAATATATTAAAATAACATCGTATTATGTCAGATTTTAATTAGGGGAGAGAAATTTTATGTTGAAAAAAATCATTCCAGTTGCTTTAGCATTAAGTACAGTTACTTTTACTAGTGTATTTGCTGCGCCTTCAATCCAAGCAAGTACAGAACAAAACCGCTACATAGATGTACAAATGCTCGGTATTAACGATTTTCATGGGCAACTAGACACTGTAAAAAAAATTAACAATAAAGATGCAGGGGGAATTGAGTACTTAGGGGCTTATTTACGTGATCGTGAAAAACAAAATCCGAATACATTAAAGGTACATGCTGGCGATGTTGTTGGAGCAAGTACTCCTGTTTCAGCATTATTACAAGACGAACCTACGATTGAATTTCTAAATGATTTGAAATTCGATGTTGGAACGATAGGAAATCATGAATTTGATGAAGGTGTTGAAGAAATGAACCGCCTTATTTATGGTGGATACCATGAGAAAACAGGAAATTTTAAAGGAGCAAAATTCCCATATGTTGCTGCAAATTTCTATAATAAATCCACCGGTCGTTTATTTTTACCACCATTCACTATAAAAAAGGTACAAGGAGTTCCTGTTGGCTTTATCGGAGTCGTAACAACGGATGTTCCTAACCTTGTTATGCCTACTATGCTAAAGAATGTAGAAATTACAGATGAAGTTGAAGCTATTAACAAATCCGTAAAGCAATTAAAAAAACTAGGCGTTAAATCTATCGTTGTTCTTGCACATAACGGAGGTATAACAGATGGGAACGGCGTAACAAATGGTGATATCGTCCGATTAGCAAATGAGACTGATCCAGAAGTCGATGTTATTTTTGGTGGCCATAGCCACACCTATGTAAATGGAACTGTTAATAATAAACTTGTCGTACAAGCAAATTCATATGGTATGGCTTTTGCTGATGTTGATGTAAAGATTGATCGTAAAACACAAGATATTGTTGAGAAAAAAGCAGAAATTGTTACAACTTACCATGAAGGCATGGAGCCTGATAAAAAAATCAAGAAGAAGATGGAGAAATATCAAGCAAAAATCGCACCTCTTGTTAATGAAATTGTAGGTAAGTCTATTGCTCCACTAGATCGTAAACTCAATACGGCTGGTGAATCTACTCTCGGAAATTTAGTTGCTGATGCTCAGCGTGCAACAATGCAATCCCAAATTGCACTTATGAATCCTGGTGGTATTCGTAATGACTTAGATGCTGGTGATATTACATGGGGAGAGATATATGGTATTCAACCATTCGGAAATCAATTAATAAAAGTAAATTTAACAGGTCAAGACATTCGTGATATTTTAAATCAACAATGGCAAAAAGACATAACAAGAATGCTTCAAATTTCAGGGATCCAATACACTTGGGATGCGAACAAGCCTAATGGAGAAAAAGTAACAAGTATTCGCTTAACAAATGGAGAAGAAATTATTCCTTCTAAAACTTACAGCGTCGTTGCGAACGCATTTCTAGCTTCAGGTGGAGATGGATTTGTATCCTTTAAAAACGGTAAAGATGCTGAAACAGGACCAACTGATTTTGAAGCATTAGTAGATTATATAAAAAAATCAAAAGAACCAATTCAGTCTATTATTGATGGAAGAATTCAAAAGATAAATTAGTTTTTTATTAATCTCAAAAACAACTAGATTACCTGTGCGCTATACTCTTTAGTGTGCAGGTAATCTAGTTTTTTGATTTGAAATAGTCTAACTGTGGCCAATGGGTATACCGTCTAGATGCAGAGTGCCGAAAAAATGAAGTGAACAAAAAATAACCCCTAAATTAACTCTATGATAAAGAGACTACAAACAATCAAAATTTGGAACTTCATATTAACCATATATTAACTACGTTAATAATACATACTGAAATTGAATACTTTAGATAACATCATCTATAACGAATATCTGCACATTATAATGTTATGCAATGAGGGATTTACAATACAATGAATTGAAGCTTATTTAGTTTTATATTCGTATAAGTGAATTAAGAATTTCTTAAGAACCTATTAAGAAATAAGTGAGTTTTAGGAACTAGAATAAATGTATCTTAACAGTAATAAGAAAATGAATGTTTTAAACGGAAATTGGCAGAGTATGTAAAAAAGCTATAAGTAAATATTTCAGGAGGTTTTTTATGAAAAAGAAAATAATTATTGCAATTGTTGCTTCTGCTATAACAATGACTCATTTTGTAGGAAATACTTATGCAGATTCGAAAACAGAGGTTTCTGTTACAGCTCCCTACAATACAAATCAAATAGCGAAATGGTTAGAAGCGCATGCAAAGCCTTTAAAAACAACTAATCCAACTGCATCTCTTAATGATTTGAAACCACTTAAGAATATGGTAGGTTCAGCTTCAATTGTAGGTTTAGGTGAAGCTACGCATGGGGCTCATGAAGTTTTTACAATGAAACACCGCATTGTTAAGTATTTAGTATCTGAAAAGGGCTTTACCAATCTAGTTTTAGAAGAGGGATGGGACAGGGCCTTGGAACTTGATCGATATGTTCTTACTGGTAAGGGAAACCCAAGCCAACATCTAACACCTGTATTTAAGACGAAAGAAATGCTAGATTTACTTGATTGGATTCGGCAATATAATGCTAATCCAAAACATAAATCAAAAGTACGTGTCATCGGGATGGACATTCAATCAGTAAACGAAAATGTTTATAATAATATAATAGAATATATTAAAGCCAACAACTCAAAACTGTTGCCTAGAGTAGAAGAGAAGATAAAAGGGCTTATTCCTGTAACAAAGGATATGAATACTTTTGAAAGCCTTACGAAAGAAGAAAAAGAAAAGTATGTTTTAGATGCTAAACAAATTAGTGCTTTATTAGAGGAAAATAAAAGCTATTTAAATGGGAAATCTAAAGAGTTTGCATGGATAAAGCAAAATGCTCGTATTATTGAACAGTTTACTACAATGTTAGCGACACCTCCTGATAAACCAGCGGATTTTTATTTGAAACATGATATTGCAATGTATGAAAATGCGAAGTGGACTGAAGAACATTTAGGAAAAACCATTGTATGGGGACATAATGGACACGTTTCGAAAACAAATATGCTTTCTTTTATATACCCTAAAGTAGCTGGGCAACATTTAGCAGAATATTATGGAAAACGGTACGTATCTATTGGAACGTCAGTTTATGAAGGACAATATAATGTCAAGAATAGCGATGGTGAATTTGGCCCCTATGGAACATTAAAATCGGATGATCCAAACAGTTATAACTACATTTTTGGACAGGTCAAAAAAGATCAATTTTTTATTGATTTACGTAAGGCGAATGGCGTGACAAAAACTTGGTTAAACGAACAACATCCAATTTTCGCTGGAATAACTACCGAAGGGCCTGATATACCAAAAACTGTTGATATATCATTAGGTAAAGCATTTGATATACTTGTTCAAATTCAAAAAGTGAGTCCATCTCAAGTACATCAATAAATTTAGAATCATATGCCTTAATGACAAATTTCATAGTGTTTCATATAACACAATGAAATTTGTTCTATATAGCAAGAAGAATAATCGCATTAGAAAAAATTAGCAGTTTAACCTGTTAAGAGTAAAACGAATCTTCAATATGTAAAGCACAAAAACACTGAAGCGAAAAGCATCGGTGTTTTTTGCGCTTTCGGGCACAGATGCTACTTCAATCCTATTGTAGAAGTGATTTTGTATGTAAGGAATTTGTAAGGAATAGGTAAGAAAAAAGAGATTTTCATTGTGTAGGATAAAAATATAAGGAGGCATGAAGGGGGGGCAAGTACGGCCTACATATAAAACAAATAATCAGTAACAAGAGTGTTTTAAGGAAAAGAAGTAATTTCTATGGTTAATATGCATATGGAAAAAGAGTGATTTAGAGATTGTTAGGACACAATGGTGTTTGTGAAAATAATGATTAGTACGATAATTGCAAATTCAGTGTTGACTTTTATCATTGGGAGAGTTGATAGCTGTGTGGTTAGTATATGACATAGCTATCAACAATCAATACAATTTAAATAGAAGAGAGGAATTCTTTATGAAAACAAGCAGTAAAATTACATGTGCAAGTCTAGCACTTTTAATAGGTGGAAGTTCCCTGTTATACATAACACCAACATCAGTTGTAAAAGCAGAACCTACGCAAAATGTATCTAGTTCGTTACAAACAAGTACGCAAAGCGATCGTACTTCCGTTAAGAAAGCAATGCGAGATGAACTGCAACTTGGATACCCGGGAATACTCGCTCAAATTTCTAAGGGTGGTAAAACTTGGAGTTATACGGCTGGGATAGCGGATCTGAGAACTAAGAAACCAATGAAAGCAGATTTTCGCTTTCGCATTGGCAGTGTGACGAAAACGTTCATTGCAACAGTTCTACTTCAATTATCTGGAGAGAACCGTTTGAATCTAGACGACTCCATTGAAAAATGGTTACCTGGTGTTATTCAAGGAAACGGATATGATGGTAACCAGATTACGATCCGGCAAATATTGAATCATACAAGTGGTATTGCTGACTATATAAATTCAAAAGACTTTGATATTACGGATATAAAAAAATCATATACGGCTGAAGAATTTGTAAAGATGGGGATTTCACTTCCCCCAGACTTTGCCCCAGGAAAGGGTTGGTCTTATTCAAACACAGGATACGTATTACTGGGGATCCTTATTGAAAAAGTAACTGGCAACAGTTATGCGGAAGAGGTTGAAAATCGGATTATTGAACCGCTTGATTTGTCAAATACATTTCTACCTGGTAATTCAAGCGTGATTCCAGGCACCAAGCATGCCCGTGGCTATTTGCAACTAGACGGAGCGAGTGAGCTAAAAGACGTTACTTATATTAACCCAGGTAGCTCGGATGGAGATATGATTTCTACTGCTGACGACTTAAACAAATTCTTCTCTTACTTACTAGGTGGCAAATTACTGAAGGAACAGCAGTTAAAACAAATGCTTACTACAGTTCCTACAAATAGAGAGGGAACCGGATATGGTCTTGGAATACTTGAAATTAAGCTTCCGAACGGTGTCTCGGTATGGGGACACAGGGGGGGCGTTCCAGGGTTTTCCACTTTTGCTGGTGGAACACTTGGAGGTAAACATACACTCGCTATCAATTCGAACAGTTTAAACATTAATAACCCGGAAGTTTTTAAAAACATTTTACTTGCTGAATTTAGCAAGTAGGAAAAACGGATAAATTTTGTCATTTGTAATTTCCATCGGAATGGATTACCGCTTGAAAGAGTATAGAGGGATTAAGTATCTATAATTGTGTAGGAGCAGCATTTGCAAAATTAGAAATTGAAATAGATTCAACCATTAAAGATAATATTAGCAGGAAAAAATTGAGGGACATTAAGGATTTTGTAAAGAAGACTTCAAAAATGAACTGAAATCTAATAAACAACGTAAAAGCTAAAAGATTTTCGCTGTGAGAACATCTCAAAATATTAAATTGATGGTAACTTTGTTGTAGCTCTTTAAACATACCTATATTAAAACCCAAATATCTCAGCATTAAATTGAGAAATTTGGGTTTTTCTAAAGGAATCAATTTTTTAAAAAATTTTTAGAAATTTAAACATAAAGTATTGTATACATGTAAGTATGATTAAAAATGAAAAGTTGTAAATGCTAAATTTAATTAAATACGCCTTACTCTCTTTAACATTGGCCTGAATGAATAGTTTATAGGAGATTACACTGGCTAAAGATGCGATAATTGTTCCAAGTCCTCCAATATTTACTCCTAGTAATAAAGCTTTCCAATCAGAAGTAAAGTTTGATAGAAGAATTGAAGTAGGAAAATTGCTAATCAATTGACTCAAAAATATGGAACTAAAGAAGACTGAAGTATCTCCTTTTAAATTAGCGCGAGCAAATGTCTCCAGTGCATCCGAATGTGAAATGTTTCCGATGAAAATAAAAAAACAGACAAAGGTTATTAGAAGAAAGTAATCGATCTTAAATAGTAAGTTTCTATCTAACGTAAATGCTGCCACCAATGTAACTATTAGCGCAATGTAATAATTAATGACACCAAAAATAGATGCAATGATAGTGATAAGTATTAAAATCCAGACGGTAGCTTTTTTTCGATTTTTCACGGTAATAACAGGTAGTTCTATTTTCAAATCTGTTTTTTGAAGTTTTTGAGTACATATAAATAACAAACTAATTCCAAGTACAGCTAAAAGCAGGATTGAACCTAAAAATGGGATGAGCTTAATTCCATAGTAAGAGTATAGGTATAAATTTTGTGGGTTTCCCATAGGCATCAAGCTACTACCGATGTTTGCCGCAATTGTTTGCAGGATGATTGTATCCATCATGTTCATTTGTGTTTTTTTACTAATGACAAGTGTTATTGGTACAAAAGTGAGAAGAGCGACATCATTTGTTACAAACATGGAGCAAATAAAGCATAACAAAATTAGAATAATAGATATTGACCTGCTGTTATTGCATTTATTTAAAATCGCAACAGCAAGTTTGTCTAATATCTTTAGCTGTTCCAAGGCCTTAATGGCCACCATTAGATTAAATAAGCTAATTAACACTTCAAAGTTAATATATTCGATCTTTGGCGAATGTATTAAGCAGCTTACAATTGCTAGTATCAGTGAAATGGTAAGCACTAAATCCTTTTTTAAAAATTCGAATTTCATAAGGAGTCTTTTTTTATTTTGAACGAATACTATTTCTTTCACAATACACCACCTGTAATCTATGTTAGTAAATATACGTTTTTTGGGATAACTCGATATTGCTAGAAAAGAGGATGTCATAAGGTCCTAAATAAGAGTTTTGTAATGTTTCATCCTTTCAACAAAATCCTTTTTTTCTTAGTGTCTTTCATGTTGTAAATATGTGCAATATAGACGAATCCAACTAGGGGGATTAATTGAGAAAACAAATGTTTTTTGTATGATACCATAAATAAATTAAATGCTTTATTTTTTTAATATTCTTATAATATTCTGTTGATTCTTGATTTCAAATACTTTATATGAACTTCTAAAAGAGAAAAAGTATGCATGTTTTTATGAAGAAAATAGAGGCTTGTCAAAGGATAGGTAGAACAAAATCTGCGACGTTTGGATACTGTATAAAATTCACAAAATCTCACTGTTTTTTTAGATGAAAAATCTTAAAATATTTTTTTGTTTTTATAAAAATCTGTACTTTTTCGTAACATTCTGTACTTTTAATTATAAATTAAAGACAAGCTTCTCTTAGTTAAAGATTGAAAGCGCTTTATAGATTTTTCGTGAAATTTTTACCTAGCCTATTTTTGAGATTAGTAGTAAGAAAGGAGATATTTCCATGTTCTTAAGAAAATTAACAAAAAACCAGTTAATCACTATTGATTATTATGATTTAAATATAAATCACCGGTAAACGAAACAAACATAATAGTACAACAACATTAGTGGATAAGAATATTAGTTTTGCAGAAGGGGATAGAGCATCGTGTGTATAAACGGAAAGTTTTTAGAAAATTCAGTTTTGAAGTTGCATGTTGCGATGTTTGTTTAAACAGGCCAATTCTATTCATATAGAAAATTTTTATCCTTGTTGTATTTGAATATGAATGAGGTATTTATGCCAAGGAATATAGGTGATTTTATATAGATTATGATAGATAAATTTTTGGTATGGAGTGATAATATGGAAAGATTTTTTGTAGAGTTAGTCGGATCAACAAATGATTTTTTATGGTCTAAATTGTTAATTATTATGCTTGTTATTTGCGGAATTTATTTTACATTTAAATTGAATTTTGTACAGTTTCGAATGTTAAAAGAGATGGTCCGTGTATTAATGGAGGGGAAAAGTGGTTCTAAAGATCAAATCTCTCCTTTTCAAGCGTTTTGTATTGGTATGGCAGCCCGCGTTGGAACAGGGAATATTACAGGAATTGCGATTGCAATTGCATTAGGTGGTCCTGGAGCTGTATTTTGGATGTGGATTATTTCTATTATTAGCTCGGCCTCCAGTTTTGTCGAAAGCACATTAGCACAGATATATAAAGTAAAAGATAAAACTGGTTTCCGCGGTGGTCCATCCTATTATATGGAAAAAGGGTTGAATAAACGTTGGATGGGAGTATTATTCTCTATTTTAATCACAATTACTTTTGGTCTTGTATTCAATTCAGTACAATCAAATACAGTTACAATTGCTTTTCAAAACTCATTTGGTACAGATCGTCTAACAGTTGGGATAATCATGGCCATTGCTTTCGCTGCGATTATTTTTGGTGGTGTACAACGTATTGCAAAAATGGCTGAATACAAGGTGGTATTTTTAGCGGTATTATACATTGGAGTTGCATTATTTGTTGTAGTTACCAACATATCAAAAATGCCGGAAGTTCTTTCTCTTATTGTTCAAAACGCATTTGGTTTTAAACAAATAGCAGGCGGTTCAATTGGTGCAGCACTTATGAATGGAGTTAAACGTGGTTTATTTTCAAATGAAGCTGGTATGGGAAGTGCACCAAACGTTGCCGCAACAGCAACAACAAGTCATCCGGTGAAACAAGGACTGATTCAAGCATTTGGTGTATTAACGGATACACTGATCATTTGTACTAGCACTGCCTTTATTATTTTGCTGTCTGATGCATATAAACAACCGGGGTTAAATGGTATTGCACTTACACAAGCAGCATTAAGTGAACACATAGGTCCTTGGGCATCGGGTTGTCTTGCTATCTTTGTTTTTTTATTTGGATTTGGTGCGTTAATTGGCAACTATTATTATGGTGAAACAAATATTCGCTTCTTACATACAAGTAAAGTGTGGTTAATGATATACAGAATAAGTGTGTTGGCTATGATTGTATTTGGTTCTGTTGCAAAGATTCAAATTGTATGGGATTTAGCGGACTTATTTATGGGCTTTATGGTTATTATTAATTTAATTGCTATTACCTTACTTTCAAAAGTAGCATTTGCGGCGTTACAAGATTATATAAACCAGAAAAAAGCTGGTAAAGATCCTATTTTTTATAAAGAAAACATTAAAGGGCTTGAAAATATTGAATGTTGGGATAGTTATGAGAAAACTTCAAAAAAGAAAAGTGTGTAATAAGAAGGATATTCAGACTGCAACATGTCTGAATATTTTTCTTGGTTCTAGTGCAAATATTATTGATTATAGTAAAGAAAAAATCAGTCTATATAAAGTTAATAGTACGGGGGAATATGATTAAATGATAAAGGATTCTAGCGTTCAAGTTGAGGGTCAAGAAAAAGTTTGCTTAGATCAATGGGTAGCTCATTATCGAGCGTATGCAGCTAAGGGACGAAGCGCCAGTTATATTCCCGCTCTGGGGGAAATAAATGTATCGCAGTTAGGTATTTGTATAGTAAAGCCAGATGGAACAATGATAAAATCAGGAGATTGGGAGATACCTTTCACATTACAAAGTATATCAAAAGTAATCGGTTTTATAGCCGCTTGTTTAAGTCGCGGTATTTCTTATGTATTAGAACGAGTTGACGTAGAGCCAACTGGAGATGCCTTTAATTCAATTATTCGTTTAGAGATACATAAACCAGGAAAACCTTTTAATCCTATGATTAATGCTGGAGCGATTACGATAGCTTCACTTTTGCCAGGGACATCGGTGCAAGAAAAATTAGAATCTCTATACGTATTAATTGAAAAAATGATAGAGAAGCGTCCCGCTATTAATGAAATAGTATTTCAATCAGAATGGGAAACGGCTCATCGTAATAGAGCATTAGCATACTATTTAAAGGAGAACGGTTTTCTAGAATCAGATGTGGAGGAGACACTAGAGGTTTACCTAAAACAATGTTCGATTGAAATAAATACAGAAGATATTGCCTTAATAGGGCTTATATTAGCACATGATGGATATCATCCTATTCGCAAAGAACAAGTGCTCCCTAAAGAAGTAGCTAGGTTAACAAAAGCTTTAATGCTAACTTGTGGAATGTACAATGCTTCTGGAAAATTTGCTGCTTTCATTGGATTACCAGCTAAGAGTGGGGTATCGGGCGGAATTATGACACTTGTTCCCTCAAAATCTAGGAAGGATTTATCGTTCCAAGATGGATGTGGTATTGGTATTTACGGACCAGCCATTGATGAATATGGGAATAGTTTACCAGGAATTATGTTGTTAGAACATATTGCAAAAGAATGGGATTTAAGTATATTTTAAAAAGGAGCACAGATATTTTGCTGTTAGAGCGAGTCCAAAAGTGTTCAGACCTTATATTGTGTCTGAACATTTTTGAGTTATAAAGTATCTTTCTAAAGTAGAAGGGTGTAATGAATACTCACAATCTAGAATGCTTTCGTTTATATCTTATTTATCAGTTTTTGAAAAAAATAGAGTAAGTATTGTATTAATGCAAATAGGTTTGTATACTGACTGTTAGGCGAAAGTGAGAAGTGATTATTTTGAATCTTAGTAATTTAGTAAAAAAAGACATCTATATTCTCGTTTTAATGATACTTACAGTACCCTTAGTAGGTGAAATAAAGTCATTTCCTTTAAATGAAACATTTAGAATGAGCTTTGGCGCACCAACATTTTTCTTTTTTTTGTTATTGTTTCGACGAATTCCAGCATTTTTACCGGGTTTTTTAACAGCGATAGTCGTGGTAGTATTTCGTATCTCAATGGATGTCATTATAAAGGGAAATATGGATTGGCTAGCCGCTTTTCATACTCACTATCCTAGTTTTTTCTTTTATTTTACTTATTCGTATCTCTTTCATTTAGCAAAAATCAAACGTTTTTATCATCAACCACTAATGATTGGTCTTATTGGTTGCATGATTGAAATACTGTCAGACTGTGTGGAATTAATGATTCAATATTTCGTATTAAAAACATCGATCACATCCGAGGCAATAAATGAGATCATTGTTATCGCATGTTCCCATAGTTTTATAGTTCTAAGCTTTTTTAATATGATGAAATTGTATGAAGCGCAATCAAGGGAGAGACATATAAAGAAGCAAAATGAACATATGCTCATGCTCATCTCTAATTTATATGAAGATGCTGTTCATTTAAAGAAAACATTACAAGATGCTGAGAATATAACAAAAAAATCCTATGATTTATATAAAACCTTAGACTCTTTTGAGCACAAACAGATGGATTTTCAGTTTGAGGATTTAAGGCAACAGGCATTACAAATTGCTGGTGAGGTCCATGATGTTAAAAAGGATAACCAACGTATTTTTGCGGGACTTTCAAAATTAATTTCTGATGAAAGTTTTACAGATTATATGTCTGTGCATGAACTAGTAAATATCATTATACGGGCAAATACGAAATATGCACGGTTGCTAGAGAAAGACATCCAATTTGTGTATAAAATTGATGGTGTGCATCCTCATTATCATATTTACACAATCTTATCTATTATAAATAATATCGTTACAAACGCTGTAGAAGCTATCCAAGGTATGGGAACCATCACAATTGACATTAATAAAGACCACCATTTTGTTGAATTTCAAATAGGCGATAATGGTCCTGGTATTTCTTCAAAATATAAAGATTCAATTTTTGAGCCTGGGTTTACTTCTAAATATGATGATTTAGGCAACCCATCGACAGGTATCGGATTATCGTATGTTAAAGAAATGGTCGAACAACTTGAAGGTGATGTTACGCTTGAGGACAGAACCGAAGGAAAAGGATCAATTTTTATAATTAGATTAGGGATTGATCATATAATTTCGAAAGGGTGATTCTATGTATTTTTATATAGTAGATGATGAAAAAGCGGTTCGCTCAATGTTGGCTCAAATTATTGAGGATGAAGATCTTGGGGAGGTTATAGGAGAAGCTGAGGATGGTTTATCTTTAGAGCAACAAATGGTAATCCTTAAAAATATAGACATTTTATTTATCGATTTGTTAATGCCGAATCAAGATGGAATAAAAACAATTCGTCAAATAAAACCTTCGTTTAAAGGGAAAATCATCATGGTCTCTCAAGTAGAATCAAAAGAATTAATTGCTGAAGCTTATTCGCTTGGTGTTGAATACTATATTATTAAGCCAATTAACCGGATTGAAGTATTAACAGTTGTTCGGAAAGTCATTGAACGAATTCGTTTGGAAAAATCGATAAAAAACATTCAAGAATCGCTTAATATGGTACTAAAATTGGATAGTAATTTAAGTACGCAAGAAAAATACCGTAGTGAAAAACATTTAAATACTTTCAATCATTTTCAAAATTCCATTCATTTTCTTTTGTCTGAATTAGGAATAGCCAGTGAAAGTGGAAGTAAAGATTTAATGGATATGCTAGATTATTTATATAAATATGAACAAGATAACACGTTGGAACAAGGCTTTCCCTCACTAAAAGAGATTTTTATGAATTTGGCTCAAAAAAAACTTGGGGATTCAGCTGAAGATGCCGAATTAAAAAGGTTCATAGAAGCTTCCAAACAACGGATTCGGAGAGCAATTTATCAATCATTAAACCATTTAGCATCCCTTGGACTTACTGATTTTTTAAACCCGAAGTTCGAAAATTATGCTTCTAGATTTTTTGATTTTACTACCGTAAGGAGAAAGATGACAGAATTGAATAATGAACCAACATTACCTGCTCGTATTGATACGAAAAAATTTATTCAAGTTCTTTATTTTGAAGCAAAACGAATACACTTGGAGTTAAGATGATAAACTCTTGCTAAGTATTATTTTCAATTGATAGATTGATAATAATTTTTCTTTTTATTCTCCTTTATTTCATATTAGTTTTAAAATCAGAAAATTCCGTATCGATTCGGTAGAAGTGTATGAACTTAGAACAAAAGAATATGTATTTTTTATTTTTTTAAACATTAATATTCATTAAAAAAACGAGTATTTCCACAATAAAATATAAATACATAGTAAGTTGAGTTGAAAAAAGATGCTATCTTCTAGCATCTTTTTTTCTTTAAGAGGAAATATCATCGATCCTTATATTATTTGAAATTCAAATGCGGGCATATAAATAAGGGAAAAGGAGATAATATCTAACAAATTATAATTGGAAATGGTATTTTAGGTCAGAAATGCTTTTATACTAACTAGGTTATTGGTACGAAATAAGCATAATGTCTCGCTTTTCTGCTCTTTAATCTTATCGTTATTTTTTATTAAGTACATATCGTTTTTTAGAAATCTCAATCCTAGCAGAGTATATAAATTGGGTGATAAAAATGTGGAACATAATTACTTCTTATCTTCCGGATTGGAAAGTCTTTGTACAAGCTTTTATCTTGTTTTTAATTCCGTATACTATCTCAAGATTTTTTCATTGGGTTCGTATGTCAGAGAAAGAGTGGGAAGAATGAGTTGGTGGAAGTCAAGAGACAAACAAGTGAAAAAAAATAATATTCAAAGTAAAACGAAACAAGAGCATATACCTTCTCAAAATGCAACCGTTCATTTCACAAATGACTTTGCCTCTAACTTAGAACTTATAAAGCAACAAATCGGACATAATTCTGATGTTCGCTTTCGGAAGTTTAATATTGGACGCACAGATATTCAGGCTGGGATCGTTTTTGTTGATGGTCTATCAGATAAAGAGATAATTGACAAACATATTATGAAATTACTAATGGATGATTTTTCTGATGAATATAAAAATGAATCTTCTTATGTGGAGGGGACTGTTTCAAAAGAATATATTAAAAATAAAGTTCTTACAATTAGTGAAGTAGCAGAAGTCCATTACATAAAAGATTTAATACCCAAAGTATTGATAGGTTCAACAGCTCTTTTAATTGATGGTTTAGCAGATGTGTTTATTCTTGGTACAACAAAAGCAAATAAACGAAACATTGAAGAACCAGTATCGGAGGCATTAGTCAGAGGGCCACGGGTCGGTTTTACTGAAGTATTAAGTGATAATACCTCACTTTTGCGACGGCATTGTGCGGATGAGAGCTTATCATTAGTAAAGCTACCAGTAGGAGAACGTGCAAAGAAAGAGTTAGTCGTCGCATTTATTAAAGATCTTGCTAGTACAGAATTGGTGGATGAAATAAAAAACAGAATTCAGAAAATTGACATAGACAGTGTACTCGAATCTGGTTATATAGAGCAACTCATTGAAGATAATTATCTAAGTCCTTTTCCGCAGATTCAAAATACAGAACGACCTGATCGTGTTATTAGTGCTTTGATGGAAGGTCGAGTAGCTATTTTGCTAGATGGAACACCATTTGTTTTAATTGCTCCAGTTACATTTAGTATGCTGCTGCAATCACCAGAAGATTATTATGAAAGGTGGCTTCCTGGTACGCTTCTCCGCTTATTACGCTTCATGACAGCTTTTGTTTCATTATTTGCTCCAGCACTGTATATTTCTTTTATTTCATTTCATCCAGGATTAATTCCCACTAAGCTCGCTATTTCTATTATCGGATCGCGAGAAGGAGTTCCTTTTCCCGCTTTAATAGAAGCGTTAATTATGGAAGTAGCTATCGAAGTTTTACGAGAAGCAGGTTTACGTCTGCCTAAACCGATTGGACCGGCAATGGGAATTGTGGGCGGTTTAATAATTGGTCAGGCTGCCGTAGAAGCAGGAATTGTTAGTCCAATAATGGTTATCGTTGTTGCGGTAACAGCTATTTCTTCTTTTACTATTCCGCAATATAGTGTGGGAATTACGTTACGCATTCTTCGTTTTATAGCTATGTTTTGTGCTGCGATATTTGGATTGTATGGAGTTATTCTCTTCTTTCTTTTACTTTGCAGTCATTTAGTGAAACTGAAAAGTTTTGGCGTCCCTTATACCAGCCCTGCTGTTCCATATCGATTCAGTGACTGGAAAGATTTTATGGTTCGCATGCCATTAAAAATAATGAGACGTCGACCGAAAATAATGCATACCAAAAAAAATATCCGCAAAAGGTAGCTGATGACGAAAGGAAGTGGCCTTCAGTGATTACGAAACTTAAAGACCGAATAACAACTGCACAGGCAGTTGTTATTATTGTAAATTACATACTTGGGACAGGAATTCTCACTCTGCCCAGAGCATCTGTGGAAAAAGTGAAAACACCAGATGTATGGTTAAGTGTGATATTAGGTGGAATACTGGCAATGGTTTCAGGAGTAATTATGGTCAAATTAAGTCAGCAGTTTCCAGAAAAAACATTTTACCAATATAGTCAAGATATTGTAGGAAAATGGATAGGTAGATTACTTAGTTTTCTTATTATAGGGTATTTTCTTACAACTTCAGCATTTCAAATTCGTTCAATGGCAGAAGTAATAAGCTTTTTTTTGCTCGAAGGAACCCCCACATGGGCTATTGTTATGCCTTTTATGTGGATAGGTCTCTATTTGATTATGAGTGGTATTAATTCAATTGCACGGATGTTTGAAATAATATTTCCTATTACTGTTTTTATTTTTCTAATCATTTCCTTTATGAGCATCGGAATATTCGAGATAGATAATCTCCGTCCCGTATTAGGTTTGGGAATTAAACCGGTATTAGATGGGATAAAAACAACGTCTCTCGCATATACAGGTCCTGAAATTATGTTAATTCTTTTGGTATTTATGGAACAACGAAATAAAGCAGTAAAAGCTATTTTAGTTGGAATTTCTATTCCGTTAATCTTTTATGTAATAACTGTTGTAATGGTCATTGGTGCATTATCAATTGATGGAGTTGTAACAAGAACATGGCCGACAATTGACCTTATGCGCAGTTTTGAAATTTCTGGATTGATATTTGAACGTTTTGAATCTTTACTGCTTGTAATATGGATTATGCAAATATTTGCTACCTATACGATTAGTTATTATGCAGCTGCATTAGGATTAGCACAACTCTTTAAAAAGAGTATTCATCCTTTTATTTTTGCTTTAATTCCAATCATTTACATCATTGCTATGACTTCGAAAAATATAAATGACTTGCTTAAATTGGGGGATATGCTCGGTAATGCTGCTTTATTTTTATTTGGTTTACTACCACTGCTTCTTCTTATTATTACACGATTAAAAGGAGGAGTAGTGTGAAACATAAATTTAATTATATGCGGTTCTATTTGGCTTTGTTATGGACGCTTTTGCTTCTGTTTTTAACAGGATGTTGGAGCAGTAAAGAAGTAGAAGAGTTGAGCTTAACTGCAGGTATAGCACTAGATAAAGGGAAGGATTCAACAATTGAGAAAGAGGATGAGGAAGGAGGTTATCCTAAAAGAAATCTTATAACAGCTACTTATCAAATTGTTAGTTCGCAAGCACAAAGTAAAGGAAATGGACAACAAAAACGTTATATAAATGTTTCTGAGACCGGTGATTCCATTCATCAAATTGTTCGTGAGTTTTCATTGAAAAGAGAGAGCACAATGTTCAGCCCACATTTAAAAAACATTGTTATTAGTGATAGTCTTGTACGTACATACAGTTTAGAACAATTACTTGAACAGTATCTCCGTGACAATGAAGTTCGGCTTAGCTGTATGCTCTTAATTAGCAAGGGTCTAGCGAAGGAGGTACTGGAATCAAACAAAAAAGGAGAAATCCCAGCATTTCGTTTGTCTGGAATTGCAGATAATAGAAATAGAACAACAAGGATTTTACCTCCTGTATCGCTCGCTAAATTGGAAGGAAAGATGCGGTCAGGGTCCAGTTTTCTTTTGCAAAATGTAATCTCGATAAAAGGAGAAACAAAATTTGCAGGAGCTGCTGTAATCAAAGGAAAGACAAAAAAGTTGATGGGCTTTTTAAATGAACAGGAATTGGAAGGAGTAGTATGGATAAACGGAAAAAGGAATGGTGGTGTGGTAAAAACTTTTGATAAAGAATCAAAGAAACTCATTATATACGAAATAAAGTCAATAAAAAGCAAAATCATACCACATGTTAACGGAAATAATATTTCCTTTGATGTAAACATTGAATCAGAAGGGCGTTTGTCTGAAAATTGGATACAATCAGGAAAAGATTTTGAAAATGAATTTTTAAAAAGGGAAGAAAAAGCTATTGAAAAAGAAGTAAAGCACTTAGTACATCATGTTACAAAAAAAATACAAAAAGAATACCAAGTCGATATTGCGGGTTTTGGTAACCAATTAAGAATTAAACACCCGAGAACATGGGAGAAAGTCAAAAAAAATTGGGATCAAACATTTAGTAAGGTACCGATTAAATATCATATAAATGTAACTATACAAGATTATGGAGCGTCAAGTTTAAAACGGTGAGATACCTTAATTGAAATTATATTTGCATCAAAACAAAAAGTTACAAAAA